>NZ_JBFBBQ010000014.1:0-143660 GCF_040682775.1 Amycolatopsis sp. NPDC051106
GTGGCGGGGTCGCACCCCCGGGTGGGGGCGCCCCCCCGGGGCGCGGTCCCGGCCGTCCGCTCCCGCCCCCGTTCGTGCGGGGCCCGCCGTGGTAGCCGGCCACTCACGACCACCAGCCGGGTCAGAGGCCCGAGACCCGCAGCGTGATGTTCAGCCGCCCGGTCAGGCCGAGGGCCGGGTCGGCCGTGCCCGCCAGCGTCCTCGGCACGCCGTGGTAGGCGAACCGGGACGGGCCGCCGAACACGAACAGGTCGCCCGACTGCAGTTCGACGTCCGTGTACGGCTTGCCGCGCGACTCGGTGTTGCCGAAGCGGAACACGCACGTGTCGCCGAGGCTGAGCGACACCACGGGTGCCGTGCTCCGCTCGTCCTTGTCCTGGTGCTGCCCCATCTTCGCCTTCGCGGCGTAGAAGTTGACCAGCGCGGTGTCGGGCTCGTAGCCGTCGGCCGGCTCGCCGTACGCGTCCGCGAGCGCGCGGCGGCCCAGGTCGCCGAGCCAGTCCGGGAACGGCAGCACCGGCTTGCCGTCGTCGGTCGTGCGCGAATAGCCGTTCGGGTACCAGTGCCAGCCGAGGCAGACGGTCTTGACCGACATGACACCGCCGCCCGCGTACGTCGTGTGGCGGTAGCCCGGCCAGCCGCGGCAGGCGGCGACGAGCTCGCGCTGTTCGTCTAAGCCGAGCCAGTCGGGCACGTGGACGGCACCGGGCGCGAGTTCGGCGCGCGGGCGCGGGAGGAGGGCGTCCATCACCTCGATTGTGCCGGAGACTCCCGCCGGACCGGTGCGGTGATCGTCGCCGGGACGACGTGGTGACCGCGGAACGTGACCCCGGCGACGCTGAACAGCCGCAGGAGCCGCCCCAACGGACCAGCGGGACGCTCCTGCGGCCGGATCCCCTCGCTCTGGGCCACCATGGCTAGACGTTCCCACACTGAATGTCACCAGGCCAGCGTGGATCAGCTACGAACGCGTCACTTGACCTCGCCGGTGCGGATCAGTCACGAAACGTCACGACGGTGACGCCCGGCTGAGCCGGCACCGGGTCGTTCATCGCGGCGAGCGCGGCCGGGACGTCGTCGAGGCCGATCCGGCGCCCGATCAGCGCGGCGAGGTCGATCCCGGCCGTCTCGACGACGCGCAGCAGCTCCGGGTACTCGTGGGCCTGCAGTCCGTGGATGCCGACGAGCTCCAGTTCGCCGCCGATGACCCGGTGCATCGGGATCGGCGCGACGCCCTGCGCGGGCGGCATCAGCCCGGCTTGGACGTGCCGGCCGCGCTTGCGGAGGCTGCCCACCGACGCCGCGCACGTCGACGGCGCGCCGAGGCAGTCGAGCGAAACGTGCGTGCCGCCGCCGGTCAGCTCGCGCACGTGCGCGGCGACGGCTTCCGGGCCGTCGAACGCCGACGAGTCGACGGTGAGGGTGGCGCCGGACTCGGCGGCAAGTGTCAGAGCGCGCAACGAGACGTCGACCGCGACGACCTTCGCGCCCGCCGCGACGGCCAGCAGGACGGCGGAAATCCCCACGCCGCCGCAGCCGTACACCGAAACCCACTGCCCCGCGGTGACGCGCCCCTGCCGCAGCACCGCGCGGAACGCCGTGCCGAACCGGCAGCCGAGCGCGGCGGCTTCGGCGGCACCGAGCGAGTCCGGCAGTGCGACGAGGTTCGTCTCGGCGTGCCCGATGGCGACGCGCTCGGCGAACGAACCCCAGTGGGTGGCGCCGGGCTGGAACTCGCGGTCGCAGATCTGCTGGTCACCGCGGGCGCACTGGGGGCAGGTGCCGCAGGCGCAGACGAACGGCACGGTGACGCGCGCGCCGAGCTCCCACCCGCGCACGCCGTCGCCGAGCGCGACGACGCGGCCGGCGAGCTCGTGCCCGGCGACGTGCGGCAGCTTCACCGCGGCGTCGTGCCCCTGCCACGTGTGCCAGTCGCTGCGGCAGACGCCGGTGGCGTCGACCTCGATCACCGCGCCACCGGGCGGCGCCACCGGCTCCGGCACGTCCCGCACGACCGGCGGGACGCGGAACTCCTCCATGACCACAGCTCGCATGCCCCGAGCCTACGTGCTCAGGTGAGCGAATTTCCGTTGATACTGCAAAGAGGCTTATTCAGCCGTCACCCGGCGCAAACCTCGCCACAGCGGGCATGATGCGATTCCCGTAGCGCCGGTCTAGCCCGAATAAGCCTCTCAATTGAGCGGAGGCGCTTGCGCGTGGAAGCGCGTCCTTCCCCGCGGCGGCCCGAGGAGCCTGCTGAGCGAGCCGTCCGGCACGTTCAGGATGTCCTCGAGATTCCGCAGGGCCTCCAAGGATTCCGCCCGTTCGGGCCGGCACCGCCCCGACTGCCAGTGGCTGAGGGTGGCCAGGCTGACCGTGGTTCCCCTGCCGCGCAAGCGATAGCGGATCCGGTCGAGCCCGAGCCCGCGGGCCCGGATCGCCGCCCGGAGGGCCACGTCGAACGGCCCGGCGGCGAGCAGCTGGCTCAGCTCCGCCTGTTCCCCCCGGTCGATGGTGCGTGTTCGCTGACCGGTCATCACAACGCTCCGAAGCACTCCCGAGTACGAAAATTGGAGCGTAGGCCCAGCTTCCCAAGATCGGAAGGGCCCTCACCCACCTGCGAGCCGCACCTCTTCGGCGATGGCGGCGAACGGTTCCGCGTAGCCGGAGTTGATCGTGACGTAGGAAATCCCCCACCGCTCCCGCCAGCGGAGAAGCCTTTCCGCCGCTTGACCTGGATCAGCGGGCAGCACGGTGACGGCACCGGCGGCGGCGAGCTCCGGGACGTCGACCCCGGCCCACCGCGCGATTCCCGGCGACGGCGCGTCCCCGACGGCCATCAGGTTCAGCCCGAGTTCGATGTCCGGCAGCCGTTCGTCAGCCAGCTTACGGAATCGATCCACAATGGACTGGGCCTCGGCTTCGGTGGTCTTCGGCTGCCAGCTGAAGGTGAGGGTGTCGGCTTCTTGCGCGGCGAGCGCCAGCATTTTCGGCCCGCCGCCGGCGAGCACCAGCTTCGGGCGGTCGCTCGCTCGCTTGAGGTGGGCGATCGTCTCGGCCATCCGTGTGATGCGCTCACCCGGTTCGCCGAACTCCCGGCCGAGGTCTTCGGCGTGCTCCTTCGCCCCGGGCCGCCCGACGCCGAGCCCGAGCTCGAAGCGGCCACCGGTCTGCTGGTGCAGGGTCTGGGCCTGCCAGCCGAGGGCCCGGGCGTCCCGGAAGGGATCGGCGAGCACGAAGGTCCCGACGGTGAGGTCCAGGGTGACCGCGGCGGCGGCCCCGAGCAGCACGAAGGGATCGGCGGTGCCGACGGGATCGGTGGCGAGCAGGGTGTCGAAGCCGAGCTTTTCGACGCGCTCGGCCTGGGCGGTCCACGAAGTCAGGTCCGGGGAGTAGCCGGCGACGATGCCGAAGCGGAAGGGTTTCATGCGGCCATGGTCGTGGTCGCGGGGGTGTCACCACATCCGCTTCACGACGTCATCCGCGCGTACGCCTCCCGCCGTCCCCAGCGGGGTCAGCGCAGGGTGACCGACAGGGCCTGCGCGATCTCCTTGCCGATGGCGTGCGTGGCCACCTCCGGCGGCGAGCCCACCTTGACCACCATCGGTCCCCCGAACGGCTGGCGCTCGACGACCTCGATGCGCTCGCCGAGGTTGATCGCGTGCTCCGTCAGGTAGCGCAGCAGCTCGGGGTCGGTGTCCCAGACCCGCACGATCTCGCCCACCGCGCCCGGCTCGAGGTCGTCGAGGATGCGGACCGACAGCTCCTCGACGCTGCCGTCCGGTGCCGGGATCGGGTCGCCGTGGGGGTCGCGGACCGGGTTGCCCAGCTTCGCCGCGATGCGCTCGACCAGCCGGTCCGACACCGCGTGCTCCAGCGCGTCCGCCTCCGCGTGGACCTCGTCCCAGGTGTAGCCGAGCTCGGACACGAGGTACGTCTCGATCAGCCGGTGCCGCCGCAGCACCGAGCGCGCCAGGAGCCGCCCGTCGGCGGTGAGCTCGATCCCGCGGTAGGGCACGTGGGTGACCAGTCCGAGCTGGGACAGCTTCGTGACCATCCCCGACGCCGAGGACGGGCTGACCTCCAGCCGGCCGGCGAGCGAGGTGTTCGTGACCGCCTCCCCGCGCTCGACCAGGCCGTAGATCACCCGGACGTAGTCCTCGACCGACGAGGACCTCCGGACCGAACCATCTCCCATGCCGCATACGATACGGGGCCCGGTTCTTTCTGGTGAAAGTTCACGGCCGCCAGCGGTAGCGGATCCAGCCGGGGACGGGTTCCGCGCCGAGCTGGGCGTAGAACGCCTCGCCTTTTTCGTTGCCCTCCTGCATGTCCCACTCGACGCGCCCGGTGGTGCGGGTGCGCAGCTCGTCGAGCAGCTCGCCGCCGAGGCCGTGGCGGCGGTGCGCGGGCCGGATGAACAGGTCGTCCAGCCAGATCCCCGGCCGGGCCTCCCAGGTGGAGAAGTTCCAGCTGCAGAAGGCGAAGCCGGCGACGGTGCCGGGCTCCCCCGGCGGGGTCGCGATCAGCACCCACGCCTTCGGGTCCGGCCCGAAGAGGTGGCCGCTCATCTCGGCGCGGTCCAGCTTGAGGTCGTGGTTGTCCTCGTAGACGGCGTGCTCTTCGATGAGCGCGCAGATCTCTTCGATGTCTTCGAAGACGGCGTCGCGGACGGGCATCTCGCCTCCCGTTTCTGTCGGTGGTGGTCGCTACGGTCGGAGTCGGAGGTGGTCGATGGCACCGGAGGAGAAGTTCGAAGCGCTGGTCGACGAGTTCACCGGACGGCCGGGCATCACGCCACCCGGCGCGACCGGCGGGTTCGGGCGCACGGCGCTGCGGGTGGACGGCCGGATCTTCGGCATGTTCGTCCGCGGGCAGCTGGTGCTGAAGCTGCCCCGGGCGAGGGTCGACGAGCTCGTGGCGGGCGGGCACGGGGTGCGCTTCGACGCCAACAAGGGCACGCCGATGAAGGAGTGGCTGGCGCTGGACACGGGGTCGGCGCAGCCCTGGTCCGCGCTGGCGGAAGAAGCACTCGAGTTCGTGGGGAAGAGGTGAATCATCACGCTTGATAACGCAGTTCGCCGCCGACGGCGGTGCCTTGCACGCTGAGGTCGTCCAAAGCGGACTCGTCCAGGGGCGAGCCCGACAGCACGGCGAAGTCGGCGAGCTTCCCAGGTTCGAGCGTGCCCAGGTCACGCTCGGCGAAGGTCGCGTACGCCGAGCCGTACGTGTACGCGCGCAACGCCTGCTCCGGCGTCAACGCCTCTTCGGGTGCGAAGGGGGCTCCGGACGCCGTGCGCCGACGCACCATGTCGGCCAGCGCGAGCAGCGGCGCGCCGTTCACGACGGGCCGGTCCGAGGACGCGGGAAGCACGCAACCCGCGTCGAGGACGCTTCGCAGCCGGTAGCACCACGGGACGCGAGCCTCGCCGAGCGCGGCGCGCATGCCGTCGCCGAGCTCGTTGACGAACCGGCCCTGCGGTGACGCGAGCAAGCCGAGCGACGCGAGCCGGGTCAGTTCCGCGGGCTGGAGCACCGCGCAGTGCTCGATGCGGTGACGGTGGTCCGCACGCGGCGAAGCGGCCAAGGCGGCCTCGTAGGCGTCGAGGACGACGGTGATCGCGCGGTCGCCGATGGCGTGCGTCGCGATCTGCCAGCCCGCCTCGTGGGCGCGGCGGATCGTGCGGACCAGCTCGTCCTCGGGCACCTGGAAGTAGCCGCGGTTGCCGGGCTCGCCGTCGAACGGGTCATGCATCGCACAGGTGCGCCCGACCAGGGAGCCGTCGGCGAACAACTTCATCGGGCCGACGCGCAGCCACTCGTCGCCGAGGCCGGTGCGCAGGCCGAGGTCGAGGCCGAAGCCGGCGTCGTCGGGCAGGTCGTGCAGCACGCTCGCGGCGACCATCACCGTGCTGCGCACGCGCAGCACGCCGCGGTCGCGCGCCTCCTGGTAGGCGGCCAGTTCGGCTGGTGTCTCACCGACCAGGCCGCCGCCGATCCCGGCCTCCTGGACGCTGGTGATGCCCTCCGACAGGTACTGCTCGGACGCCCGGTCGAGCCCGCGGACGACGCGCGAAATTGGTGTGGGGTACGTCAGCGGCCGCAGCAGCAGCTGCGCCTGCTCACGCAGCAACCCCGTCGGCGAACCGTCCGCGTCGAGCACGACGTCGCCGCCGACCGGCACGTTCGCCAGGTCGAGCTGGTCCAAGACCGCCGAGTTGACCACGGTCATGTGCCCGGACGTGTGCTTGAGCCGCACGAGCATCCCCGGCGCCGCGCGGTCGAGCCCGTGCCGGTCCGGGTGCCCGCCGGCGAGCTTGTTCTGGTCGTACCCGCTCCCGACCACCCAGCTCCCGGCCGGCAGCGTCGCGGCTCGCGCGGCGACGGCGTCGTAGACCTCCTCGACGCTGCGGCAGCCACCCAACGCGACGTCGTCGAGGCCCATCCCGAACCACGCCATGTGGTTGTGGGCGTCGTGGAACCCGGGCACGACGAAGCCGCCACCGAGGTCGACCCGCGAGCGCGCCGAAAGGGAGAGGGCGTCGTCGCCGAGCGCGACGACCCGGCCGTGCAGCACGGCGAGTGCGCTGGTGACGCCTGTGCCCGTCCACACTGTGGCGTTCTCGTAGACCGTATCGACCCGCATGTGTTCGGACACTATCGATCGATCGATCGAACGTCTAGCATCGGCCGCATGCCCACCGTGGAGTTCGCCGTCGAGGACGGCATCGCGCAGATCCGGCTGAACCGGCCCGAGCGGCTCAACGCGGTCGCCGCCGTCCTGGTCGACGACTTCCTCGCCGCGCTCGACGCCGCCGCGCGCAGCGACGCCCGCGTCGTCGTGCTGTCCGGCACCGGCCGCGCCTTCTGCGCGGGCCACGACCTCAAGGAACCCACCCCCGCGGGGGACTCCCGGGCGCGGCTCGACCGGCTCCAGGACGTCACGCGCCGGCTGCGCGCGCTGCGCCAGCCGGTGATCGCCGCGGTGCACGGCTACGCGATCGGCGCCGGCGCGGAGTTCGCGCTCGGCTGCGACCTGATCCTGGCCGCCGAGGACGCCGTCTTCGCGTTCCCCGAAGTTTCGCTGGGCCTGAGCGTCACCGGCGCGGCGTCGCGCCTGCTCCCGCTGCTCGTCGGCCCGCTCAAGGCGAAGGAGCTGCTCCTGCTCGGCGAGCGCTTCGACGGCCGGAAGGCCGCGGAGCTCGGCATGGTCAACGCCGCCGTGCCCGCCGAGCAGCTCCAGGCGGAGGCGCTCAGCTGGGCGAAGCGGATCGCCGGGCACCCGCCGGCGGCCGCGGCGATGGCGAAGCGCGTCCTCGACGCGAGCACGGACATCGAACCCGCGCTGGAACTCGAGGTCAGCCACGCCCTCATCACCGAAACCTCGGCCGCGGTCGCCGCGTCCACGGAGGCCTTCCGGAGCCGGACGTGATGCCGCTCACCGAAATCGGCACGCTCGCCCAGCTCGTCACGCGGGCCGCGCGACTGTGGCCGGACCGCACGGCCTGGGTGTTCGACGAAACCGGCCGTCGCTTCACCTTCGCCGACGTCGACCGCGAAAGCTCCCGGTTCGCCGCGGCGCTGGCCGGACGCGGGATCGGCCCCGGCGACCGGGTGGCGGTGATGCTGCGCAACCAGCCCGAGTTCCCACTGCTCTGGCTGGCGCTGGCGAAGATCGGCGCGATCCTGGTGCCGGTCAACACGAACTACCAGGAGTTCGACGGCGCCCACGTCCTCCGCCATTCCGGCGCGAAACTGGCCGTCGCCGCACCGGAGTTCACCGACCTCCTCGGCCGCATCGGCCTGACCGAGGTCACCACCCCCACCGCACTTTCACGTGAAAGTGCCCACCTGGGGACCGCACTTTCACGTGAAAGTGCGGCCTTCACGCCGGTGCCCGAGACTCCGGTGAACATCCAGTACACGTCCGGCACCACGGGCGCACCCAAGGGCTGCGTCCTGCCGAACCGGTACTGGACGACCCTGGCCGTCGGCCTCGCCACCGACTTCCCCGCCGTCGGCGAGGACGACGTGGTCCTGACCGCGCAGCCGTTCCACTACATCGATCCACAGTGGAACGTCGCGCTGGGGCTCGCCGCCGGCGCCACCCTCGTCGTGCTGGACCGCTTCCACCCCAGCACGTTCTGGGCGAAGGTCCGCGAGTACGGCGTCACGTGGTTCTACTGCCTCGGCCTGATGCCGACGCTGCTGCTGCGGCAGGAGCCGGCGGAAGCCGACCGCGACCACCGCGTCCGCGCGATCTGCGCGTCCGCGATCCCGCACGAGCTGCACGCCGAGCTGGAGGCGCGCTGGGGCGTGCCGTGGTACGAGGCGTTCGGGATGACCGAGACCGGCGGCGACATCCGGATGACGGCGGCCGACCACGACGAGACCGTCGGCACCGGCTGCATCGGCCGGCCGAGCCGCGACCGCGAGGCGATGGTCGCCGGCGAAGACGGGAAGCCGGTGCCGCGCGGGGAAACCGGCGAGCTGCTGATCCGCGGGATCGGGCTGATGCACGGCTACCACGACGATCCCGAGGCGACGGCGAAGGCGTTCCGGAACGGCTGGTTCCACACCGGCGACCTCGCCCGCATGGACGACGCCGGCCGCGTGTACTACGTCGGCCGCACGAAGGACATGATCCGCCGCAGCGGCGAGAACGTCTCCGCCGACGAGGTCGAACGCGCGCTGCTGCTGCACCCGGCGGTGCGGCTGGCGGCCGTCGTCGCGGTGCCCGACGAACTGCGCGGCGAGGAGATCAAGGCGTACGTCGTGTGCGACGGCGAACGTCCGGAGCCCGCCGAGCTCGCCGAGTTCTGTTCGGGAAAGCTGGCCTACTTCAAGGTTCCGCGCTTCTGGGCGTTCGCCGACGGGCTGCCGATGACGCCGTCCGAGCGCGTCGCCAAGGGCGAGCTGCGGAAGGTGGCCGACCCGCGCGCCGGGTCGTGGGACGCGAAGGCGGCGGCATGGCTGTGACCAGCCGGGAACGCGTCCGCGCGGCGGCGGTGAAACTGTTCGCCACCAAGGGGTTCCACGGCACGGGCATCCGGGACCTGGCGCAGGAGGCGGAACTCTCCTCGGCGAGCCTGTACCACTACATGGGCACCAAGGAGGATCTGCTCGCGGAGATCATGCACACGGCGCTGAACCGCCTGCTGGACGCGGCCCGCGAAGCGACGGCCGGCCGCGCGGACCCGGTGCACCGGCTGCGCACGCTGGTCGCGCTGCACGTGCTCGCGCACGCGGTCGGCCCGGCGGAAACCCGGGTGGTGGACAACGAAGTCGACGTGCTGTCGCCGGCCGCGCGCGAGCCGGTGGTGGCGTTGCGGGACGCGTACGAACACCTGTGGGCCACGGCGATCGACGAAGGCGTCGCGGCCGGGGTGTTCCACACCGAACACCCGGCGGTGACCCGGCTGGCTCTGCTGGAGATGTGCAGCGGCGTGGCCAGGTGGTATTCACCACGCGGGCCGCTGGCGCTGGACCAGCTCGCCGAGCACTACGCGGAGCTGGCGTCGAGGGCGCTGGGCTGCACGTCTTCGCCGGGCGTAGCCGACTTGCGACGCTGCCGGGAAATCGTCGCGAAAGAGTGGGGGACGTCCGTTTAGCGGCGCTTTTACCTGTGTACGCCTTGCCCAGACGGCGTGCGTGGGGGACGCTCGAAGGGTGACTGAGGAAACGATCCAACTGGAACTGGACGACTCGGGTCTCGCGCCGGGCCTCCCGGCGCCGGCACACCCCCGCGATCAGGTGCAGGATGTCCCCTATCGCCCCGTCGAGTTCCGTGATGACGATCTCCCCACCGCCCTGGAGCGGGCTTCCAAGTGGCTACGGCAGGCGCAGGACTGGCTGGGCGAACCGCTCGACGTCCTGGCGATTCACCTCGACTACGACGACCGCCAGGGTTCGCCGTACTACGACGTGAAGCTCCTGTGCAACGAAGAGGACCTGGCCGGCGTCCCGATCGCCATCCGCAACAAGAAGTAACCCGAAACACCGCCGAGGCCACCTCCCGGACGTCCGGGAGGTGGCCTCGTTCGCGTCCGGAGTCTCAGCCGAGCACGCCGCCGACCTTCACGTGCCCCTTGAGCAGGTTGCGCGCGATGGTGCGGCGCTGGATCTCGTCGGTACCCTCGTAGATGCGCAGCAGCCGCAGTTCGCGGTACCAGCGCTCGACCGGCAGCTCCCGCGTGTAACCCATGCCACCGTGGATCTGCAGGACGCGGTCGACGATTTCGTTGGCCTTCTGGCCGCCGTACAGCTTCGCCATCGACTGCGCGTGCCGCGAGTCGACGCCCTGGTCGACCTGCCAGGCGGCGTTGAGCACCAGCCAGCGCAGCGCTTCCAGCTCGACGCCGGAGTCGGCGATCATCCACTGGATGGCCTGGCGTTCGGCGATCTTCTGCCCGAACGTCTCGCGGGTGTTGGCGTGCTCGATGGCCATCGAGATCAGCCGCTCGCACGAACCGATCGCGCGCGCCGGCAGGAGGTAGCGTCCCTGGCCGATCCACTGCATGGCGAGCTCGAAGCCGCGGCCCTCCTCACCGAGGATCTGCGTCTCCGGGACGCGGACGTCCTGGAAGATCAGCGAGGCCGGACCCCACTCGCCCATGGTGTCGATGTACTCGGACTTCCAGCCGGCCTCACGGTCGACGAGGAAGCACGTGACGCCGCCGTTCGCGCCCTTCTCGGGGTCGGTGATCGCGAAGACCATCGTGAAGTCGGCTTCGTTGCCCCCGGTGATGAAGGTCTTCTCGCCGTTGATGATCCAGTCGGTGCCGTCCTTGCGGGCGGTGGTCCGGATGGCCTTGGCGTCCGACCCGGCGCCCGGCTCGGTGATCGCGAAGCACGACTTGCGCTCGCCCGAGATGGTCGGCAGCAGGTAGGTCTGCTTCTGCTCCTCGTTGGCGTGGAACAGGATGTTGTCCGCGGCGCCGCCGAAGCGGAACGGCACGAAGGTCCGGCCGAGCTCGGCCTCGAGCAGCGCGGCCATCACGGCGGACAGGCCCATGCCGCCGTACTCCTCCGGCGTGAAGACGCCCCAGAAGCCGGACTCCTTCGCCTTCAGCTGGAGGTCCTTCAGCTCCTCGCCGGTCAGGCCGGGCTGGTGGGCGCGCTCGCGCCGGAGGACTTCCTGCTCGAGCGGGATCAGCTCCCGCTGGACGAACGTGCGGACCCAGTCGCGCACTTCACGTTCTTCGGTGCTGAGAGAGAAATCCATCCGACGCTGCTCCTCCGACACTGGCTGGCTAAGCGCTTGCTTAGTACGAGGGTACCTCCTGAGAGCGTGATTACCCCAGACCTGTCCCCGAATTCGTGACAACCGCTTCGGCGCCCGGGAGGATCGGAGGCGTGATGGAGATCGTGGTCCGCTGGTCGTCGCCGCTGCCCGCCGAAGAGCGTTTCCTGCGCCTGCTGGACGACGTCGAGCAAGGCCGCTTCGAGGCGTACCGGCAGGACGCGGACAAGCGGCGCTTCCTCACCGGCCGCGTGCTGGCGAAGACGGTGGCGGCGGAGCGGCTGGGGGTGGCCCCCGAAGCCGTGAAGTTCGACGCGACCTGCGAAGACTGCGGCAAACCGCACGGCAGGCCGCGGGTCCCGGGCGCGGACCTGACGCTGTCGATCTCGCACTCGGGCGAGCTGATCGGCGTGGCGGCGACGCCGTCGGTCCCGGTGGGCCTGGACGTCGAGACGGCCGGCCGCAAGGCCGACGACGGCCTGATCGAGTACGCCCTGAGCCCGGCCGAAGCCGGCCACCTGACCGGCCTGACCGACGCGGAGAAGGCGGCGGCGTTCTTCGTCTACTGGACGCGCAAGGAAGCCGTGATGAAGGCCACGGGCAAGGGCCTGCGCATCCCGCTGAAGAGCATCACGTTCTCCCGCTTCGACGAGCCGGCCCGGCTGCTGGAGTCGGGCGACCCGGCACTGGACCCGGCGACCACACGGCTGGTCGACCTGAAGGCGGCTGACGGCTACCGCGCGGCCATCGCGGTCCTGGCCACCGACGAGCTGTCGGTGACCGAGGAGCTCTGGGTCCCGTAACCCCGCCCCAATGTGGCCTTGGTTGCTCCACCGATGCCCCCACCGCCACCCTCAACGGAGGCGCTTCGCGCCGCAGTGCTGATTCAGCGCACCGAAGGCCGCCTTGGGTGCGTTGAACGCACCGAAGGCCACATTGGGGCGCTTGAAGCTGTCAGACGCCGGTGAGGTCGCCGAGGCCCATCGCGCTCAGCAGCGTGCGGAACTTCGCTGTCGTCTCGTCCAGCTCCGCCTGGGGGTCCGAAGCCGGGACGATCCCGCCGCCCGCGTAGAGCCGCATCGACGTCGACGCGATCTCGGCGCAGCGGATCGCCACCGCCCACTCGCCGTCGCCCGAGGCGTCGACCCAGCCGACCGCGCCCGCGTAGTAGTCGCGGTCGAACGGCTCCAGCTCCTGGACCAGCTCACGCGCGCCCTCGGTCGGGGTGCCGCAGATCGCCGGGGTCGGGTGCAGGGCCGCCGCCAGGTCGAGCGCCGTGATGTCCGGGTCGGCCAGCTCGCCGGTGATCGGGGTGCGCAGGTGCCAGATCGCCGGGGTGGTGACCAGCTCCGGCTCCGCCGGGACCGCCAGGGTCCGGCAGAACGGCCGCAGGGCCTCGACCAGGTAGTCGATCACCACGGCGTGTTCCAGCTGGTCCTTGCGCGACGTCCGCAGCGCCTCGCCGTTCGCGCGGTCGGTCGCCGGGTCGGCCGAGCGCGGCATGGAGCCGGCGTGTGGCGACGAGAAGACCGTGCGGCCCGTGCGGCGCAGCAGGAGCTCGGGCGTGGCGCCGACGAGTGAGCGTCCGCCCGGCAGCTCGGCCGCGTACGTGAAGTGCCGCGGGTTGCCGACCGCCAGGTTGCGCACGATGCTTTCCGCGAACACCGGCGCGGCGAACTCGAGGTCGAGAGCGCGGGCCAGCACGGCTTTCCGCAGGTCACGCGAAGCCAGCGCGTCCACGGCCGCCGAGACGGCCGCCATGTGCTGCGCGGGAGAAGGCACCGCACGCACCCGCACGGGCGCCGGCTGGACCTCACGCGGCAGCGCGGGCGCCCCTTCGGAGCGGTGGACGGTCCGGGGCACGACGAGATGGCCCGGCACCTTCGTGTCGGGCCCGGTGTCGAACGGCAGGACGCCGACGGCCAGCGGGGCACCGGTCTCGGCCAGCACGCCGGGGATCACCGAGGCGAGCCGGCGGGGGTCCGTCTCGGTGACGGTCCGGAGGGTGCCCTGCGCGAGGAGTGCGCGCTCGGCCGTCGTGAACAGGAAGTCGCCTCGCTGGTAGCGGGCGGCGAGGTCTCTTGCCGGGATCACCGGACTGACCGCTCTTGGGGGGTCCAGGGGGGCTTGCCCCCCGGCTGGGGTCTGGGGCTCGGCCCCAGAGGCTTCAGCGCTCACAGACTCCAGCGTCCCAGGCTTCGGGAGATCCGCGAGGGGAGTGTCACGAGCGACACTCCCCTCGCGGGAGCTCCAGGGGAGAAGCTACTTCAGCGCGTCGATGAGCGCCTCGCGCTGGCGCTCGCCCAGGCCGGCGGCGCGCCGGTCCGGGTCGATGCCGGCCTGCTCGAGCAGGGCGGCGACCTTCACCGCGCCGAGGCCGGGGACGGCCTTCAGCAGCTGGGTGACCTTCGTCTTCCCGATCGTCTTGTTCTCCTTGGCCTGCTTGAGCACCTTCTCGATGCTCTCCTTGCCGGATTTGATCGACGCGAGCAGCTCCGAACGCGCCTTGCGAGCCTCGGCCGCCTTGGCGAGTGCATCGGCGCGCTGCTCCGGAGTCAACGTAGGCAGAGCCAACGTAGTAGTCCTTTCCTCTCAGGTCTCCGCTTTCGCGGCCGACGGCTTTTCGGTGCGCTTGCTCCTGCAAGCGCTGGCCAGCCGTCTCTTACCACGGCCCCAGTAAACGCCACCGGGTTCTCGGCCGTGCAACCGACACGCACTTAATACCCCCGGAGGTGATACCGGGCAACCCGCTCCGGCCTGCGGAAACGCTCCCAATGAGCGTCCCGGGTGGCCCTGCTCACCCGGAAGTGAAGCCTCCACTACAACGAGTTCCGTGGCGTATTTCCTTGCCCACAAGGAAAAGCGCAGAAATTGTCGATCATGATCATCGTTCGGTCGTCGCGCGATCGGGCGACGACCGTGACCGAACGGAGCCGTTGTTGACCATGCCCGCTTCACCCGATCCGCACTAGAGTCGGCGCAACCCCCAGTTCACCGGCGAACGACCCCCGGGAGCGACCATGTTGAGCACCATGCAGGACGGCCAGCTGTCGCTGGCGAACCTGCTCCGCCACGGCACATCGGTGCACTCGGCGAGCGAAGTCATCACCTGGACCGGTTCAGAAGCGCGTCGTGAGACGTACGGCGACCTCGGCCGCAACGCCGCGCGCCTCGCGAACGCGCTCCGGAGCCTCGGCGTGACAGGCGACCAGCGTGTCGGCACGTTCATGTGGAACAACGCCGAGCACATGGCCGCCTACCTGGCCGTCCCGGCGATGGGCGCTGTGCTGCACACCCTGAACATCCGGCTGTTCCCCGAGCAGCTGGTGTTCGTCGCCAACCACGCCGAGGACCACGTCGTCATCGTCGACGGCACGCTGGTCCCGCTGCTGGCGAAGCAGCTGCCCCAATTCAAGACGGTCCGGCACGTCATCGTGGCCAACGGCGACGCCGCGGCCCTCGAAGCGCCCGACGGCGTCGAGGTCCACGCCTACGACGCGCTGCTGGCCGCCCAGCCGGACACCTTCGACTGGCCGGACGTGGACGAGCGTTCGGCCGCCGCGATGTGTTACACCTCCGGCACGACGGGTGACCCCAAGGGCGTCGCCTATTCACACCGCTCGATCTGGCTGCATTCGATGCAGGTCTGCATGAGCGACAGCATGAACCTCGCGCAGAGCGACACGGCGCTGGCGATCGTGCCGATGTTCCACGCCATGGCGTGGGGCCTGCCGTACGCGGCGCTGATGGTCGGCGCGTCGCTGGTGATGCCGGACCGGTTCCTCCAGCCGGCGCCGATCGCCGCGCTGCTGGCGGCCGAGAAGCCGACGTTCGCCGGCGCGGTCCCGACCGTCTGGCAGGGACTGCTCGCCCACCTCGACGCGAACCCGCAGGACATCTCGCACCTGCGCGAGGTCGTCGTCGGCGGGTCGGCGGTGCCGCCGTCGCTGATGCACGCGTTCGAGGAGAAGCACCAGGTCTCGATCCTGCACGCCTGGGGCATGACCGAGACGTCGCCGCTGGGCAGCGTCGCCCGGCCGCCCGCCACCGCGACCGGCGAGGAAGCCTGGCGCTACCGCTACACGCAGGGCCGCTTCCCGGCCTCCGTGCGGGCCCGGCTGATCGACGACGACGGCGCCGTGCTGCCCTGGGACAACGAGGCCGTGGGCGAGCTCGAGGTCCAGGGCCCGTGGATCGCCGGCGCGTACTACGGCGGCGCGGAGGTCGACCCGGACAAGTTCCACGACGGCTGGCTGCGCACCGGTGACGTCGGCAAGATCAGCGCCGACGGCTACCTCACGCTGACCGACCGCGCCAAGGACGTCATCAAGTCCGGCGGCGAGTGGATCTCCTCGGTCGACCTGGAGAACCAGGTCATGGGTCACCCGGCGGTGGCCGAGGCCGCGGTCGTCGGCATCCCGGACGAGAAGTGGGACGAGCGGCCGCTGGTCGCCGTCGTGCTCAAGGAGGGTCAGACGGCCACGCCGGAGGAGCTGCGCGAGTTCCTCGGCGACAAGGTCGCGAAGTGGCAGCTGCCGGAGAACTGGACGTTCGTGGACGAAGTGCCCAAGACGAGCGTCGGCAAGTTCGACAAGAAGCGGATCCGCGCGTCCTACTCCGAGGGAAAGCTCGACATCGCACAGCTCTAACGGGTAAATCTCCGGCGAGTCTTCAAGCCCCTGAAGGCCACCATGAGGGAATCTAGCGCCCTCATGGTGGCCTTCAGAGCACGTCGGAGGAGTACTGGGGATGCAGCGGAACAGGCGGAGTTTCCTCGCGCTCGCGGGACTGGGCGCGCTGGCGACGGCGTGCGGGTCGAACACCGGGCGGCAGGGCACGCCGCCGCCCTCGACGGCGTACTCGGCGGGCCCGCCGCCGTCGGACGCCCCCAAGGTCACGCTCCAGCAGTGGTACCACGCGTACGGCGAAGACGGCGTCCAGGAAGCGGTCAAGCGGTACGCCGCGACCTACCCGGGCGCCACGGTCGACGTGCAGTGGAACCCGGGCGACTACGACTCGAAGATCGTCACCGCGCTGCAGAACAGCAAGGTGCCGGACGTCTTCGAGGCGCAGGTCAAGATCGACTGGGTGCGGCAGAACCAGGTGGTGCCGCTCGACGACGTCCTCGGCCCGGTCAAGGGTGACTTCAGCCCGGCCGTGCTCGCCGCGCAGACCGTCGAGGGCAAGGTCTACGGCATCCCGCAGGCCATCGACACGCAGGTGCTCTTCTACCGCAAGAGCCTGCTGCAGGCCGCGGGCGTGCAGCCGCCGCAGATGGTCGACGAACTGGTCGACGCGGCCGCCAGGCTCTCCAAGGACGGCGTCAAGGGCTTCTTCGCGGGCAACGACGGCGGCGTCGGCGTGCTCACCGGCCCGCTGCTGTGGTCGGCCGGCCTCGACTACCTGAAGAACGGCAACCGCGAGGTCGGCTTCGACGACCCGCGCGCGGCGACCGCGCTGGCCAAGCTGCACACGCTCAACGCCGGCGGTTCGCTGCTGCTCGGCGCGCCGGCCGACTGGTCCGACCCGGGCGCGTTCGTCGACGGGCTCGCGGCGATGCAGTGGACCGGGCTGTGGAACGTGCCGAAGATCCGCGACGCGCTCGACGACGACTTCGGCGTGCTGCCGTTCCCGCGGCTGGACGGCAGCGGCGCGCCGTCGGTGCCGGTCGGCGCGTACGGCGCGATGGTGAACGCCAAGAGCGAGCACGTCGCCGAGGCCAAGGCGTTCGTGAAGTGGCTGTGGGTCGACAAGACCGACGACCAGCTGGAGTTCGCGACGAAGTTCGGCTTCCACGTCCCGGCGCGCCAGAGCCTCGCCGACCGCGCGGACAGCCTCAAGTCGGGCCCGGCCGCCGACGCCGCCCGGTTCGTCAAGGAGAACAGCCACCTGGTCGGCGGTCCGGTGTGGACCCAGCAGTCGAACACGGCACTGTCCGACGCGGTCGCGAAGATCGCGAAGGAGGGGGCGGACCCGGTCGCGCAGACCAAGACGGCGGTCGAGGTGGCCAAGGCCGAGCTCAAGCGCCTGTTCGGATGAAGCGGCGCGACGCGCGTACGTTCTGGCTGTTCGTCGGGCCGTTCCTGATCGGGCTGGTGGTGTTCGCGTACCTGCCGATCGGCTGGAGCGCGTACCTGTCCTTCTTCGACGCGCGCAACACGGTGACGCCGACGGAGTTCGTCGGGCTGGACAACTACGGGCACATGCTCACCGACGAGCCGTTCCTGTCGAGCCTGGGCACCTTCAGTGTGTTCGCGGTGTTCATCGTGCCGCTGACGTTCGTCCTGTCGCTGGCGCTCGCGCTCGGCGTCAACCAGCTCCGGTTCGCGCGGGCGTTCTTCCGGTCGGTGTTCTTCCTGCCGTTCGCGTGCTCCTACGTCGTGGCGTCGCTGATCTGGAAGACGTCGCTGTTCTCCGGGGTCCGCTACGGGCTGGCGAACACGGTGCTCGGCCTGTTCGGCGCGGACCCGGTGGCCTGGACCGGCACGGTGCACCCGCCGCTGTACTGGATCGTGCTGGTGACCGCGCGGCTGTGGCTGCAGCTCGGGTTCTACATGATCCTGTTCATCGCGGCGCTGCAGCGGATCCCGCACCACCTGTACGAAGCGGCCTGGCTCGACGGCGCGAAGCCGGGCTGGCAGGTGTTCCGGTACATCACGCTGCCGCAGCTGCGCGCGACCGCCGTGGCGGTGCTGCTGCTGAACCTGATCAACGCGTACCAGGCGTTCGACGAGTTCTACAACATCATGGGCGACTCCCGCGGCTACCCGCCGTTCGCCCGGCCGCCGCTGGTGTACCTCTACTACACGTCGCTGGGGTCGGGCGGCCAGGACCTCGGCCGCGGCAGCGCGGGCGCGGTGATCCTGGCGCTGATCATCGCGCTGGTGACGCTGCTGCAGGGCCGGGTCTTCCGCTTCGGACGTGTGTCGTGAAGGCCTTCTTCCGGTGGACGGCGCTGACGGTGGCGGCGGTGCTGTTCCTGCTGCCGTTCTACCTGCTGGTGCGCAACGGCCTGGCGTCGCGGGCGGAGCTCACCGCTCCACAGTGGACGTTCTTCCCGGCCACCGTGCACTGGGAGAACTTCTCGAAGCTGTTCGCACTCGACGACGTCCCCTTCGCGCGCAGCCTGCTGAACTCCGCGATCGTGGCGGTGCTGCAGACGGTCGGCCTGCTGGTGGTCTGCTCGCTGGCGGGCTACGGCCTGGCGCGGATCCCGTACCGGCATTCCCGGATCGTGTTCTACGCGGTCCTGGCGACGCTGATGATCCCGACGTCGGTGACGTTCGTGCCGAGCTTCGTGGTGGTCTCGACGCTCGGCTGGCTGTCGGACTTCCGCGGGCTGGTGATCCCCGGGCTGTTCAGCGCGTTCAGCGTGTTCCTGTTCCGCCAGTACTTCCTGGACTTCCCGCGCGAACTGGAGGAGGCCGGGCGGGTGGACGGGCTGACGCGCTGGGGCGTGTTCTGGCGGATCGTGGCGCCGAACTCGAGGGGCTTCTTCGCGGCGATCGCGGTCATCACGGTGATCGGCAGCTGGAACGCGTTCCTGTGGCCGCTGATCATCGCCCAGTCCCCCGATTCGTGGACCGTCCAGGTGGCGCTGTCGGGCTTGCTGACGGCCCAGAACCCGCAGCTGAACCTGCTCTTCCTGGCCGCGGCGGTGTCGATCCTGCCGATCGTGCTGCTGTTCGCGTTCCTGCAGCGGTACCTGGTGCGAGGGGTGACGGAGTCAGGCCTGACCGGCTGAGTACTGTGCCGTTGGTTACCAATCCGCCCACAGTCACGGCCGAACCAGCTGGGAGGAACGGTTGCGTGCCGCTGCGGGGGTCGGCCTGCCTCAGGCCGGATTGGTAACGTGCGAGGCCGTCCGGGCGACTCTGCTTTGGACCGACAGAAGCAGGTGCGCGGTGACCAGTTACGACCCTTACCAGCCGGATCAGCAGCCGGTCAACCCGGCGTACCCGCCTTCGGCGCCGCAGTACGCGGTGCAGCCCTACGCGGCGCAACCGTATCCGGGGTACGGCCCCCAGCCCGGCTACGGCGCCTACCCGGGGTACCAGCCGCTGGTCACCAGCGGGATGGCGGTGGGGGGCATGGTCGTCGGCATCGTCGCCCTGGTCCTGTTCTGGGTCCCGTTCGTCGACCTGGTCCTCGGGTTCCTGGCGATCGGCCTGTCGTGGGGTGGCATGGTCCAGGCCGACCGGCCGGGCTACACGGGCAAGGGCATGGGCATCGCGGGCCTGGTGTGCGGCATCATCGCGGTGATCCCGGCAGTGATCGTGATGCTGTTCTTCTTCGGCATCATGGCGGCGGCCGGCACGGCCGCCTGCACCTACGCCTGCTGAACGCTCCTCCTCTCGGCTGAATCGACCACGACCTTCGGCGGTACACCCCACCCCGACGCCTGTGACAAGGTGACTCGAAACGTCACGTTCACCGCCCGGACACCGGTGTCCGGCACGGTGCTGGGCAACCGAGAAACTGGGGAGCGAACAACCATGGCCGAACTCACCCGGCGCACCTTCGCCACCGCGGGCGCCGCCGGTCTCGGACTCCTGCTGTGCACGCCCACCGCGAACGCCCTCGACCGCGCCCTGCGGCGCACGAGCACCCGCTCGGTCAGCACCGCCGGCACGACCCTCGAACAGGTCGCTACCGGCAGCGGCACCGGGACCTACAGCCGCCTGTCCGCCGGGCCCGGCTGGCCGCTGGTCGTCCGGAGCGACCTCGCGACCCCGCAGACCGGCCGCGACGACCGGCGCCGCGCCCTCAGCGCGTTCGTGCAGTTCACCGACCTGCACATCACCGACACCGAGAGCCCCGCGCGCTTCGAGTACCTGCACCCCTTCATCGGCTCCGCGCACCGGCCGCAGGAGGCGCTCGGCACCGTCGCCACCTCCGCGCTCGTCGAACGCGTCAACAGCGTCCGACAGGGCCCGTTCACCGGCCGGCCGTTCGACCTCATGGTCACGACCGGCGACAACACCGACAACCACGAGCTGATCGAGCTCGACTGGTTCCTCAAGGTGCTCAACGGCGGCAGCGTCACGCCGAACTCCGGCGCCACGAACGCCTACGAAGGCGTCCAGAGCTCCGGCAACAAGGAGTTCTGGAACCCGTCGATCGCGGGCGTCGGCGACGACTACTCCGCCAAGGGCTTCCCGCAGCTGCCCGGCCTGCTCGAAGCGGGCATCAAGACGTTCACCGCGCCCGGCCTCGACGTCCCGTGGTACTGCACGTTCGGCAACCACGACGACAGCATCGTCGGCTCGCTGCCGGCGCAGATCCCCGGCATCGATGCCTTCTACACCGGCAAGTACAAGGTCATCGGCAAGGACGAGAGCACCGCGAAGAAGCTCGCCGACGCCCTCAAGAAGCCCGGCTCCAGCGTGCCGGTCGCCGAGCTGTTCGGCGGCAGCGGCACGATCCGCGAGATCACGCCGGACGCGCGGCGCCGCCCGTTCACCACCGGCCAGTTCGTGCAGGCGCACCTCGATGCCGCGAACACCGGTCCCGGCCCGGTCGGGCACGGCTTCACCAGCGCGAACGCCGACGGCAAGAACGTCTACTACACGTTCCGGATCGCGCCGGGCATCACCGGGATCAGCCTCGACACGACGACCGACGCCGGGTTCGCCGACGGCTCGATCGGCCTGGCGCAGTTCACCTGGGTCGAAGCGACGCTGAAGCGCAACAGCTCGACGTACTACGACTTCTTCGGCCGCAAGGTCACCCACGACGTCACCGACGAACTGTTCCTCCTGTTCAGCCACCACACCAGCGGCACGATGGGCAACGTGCTGCCCGACTCGCGCCACCTGCTCGACCCGCGCCTGGACGGCAACGCGTTCGTCGGGCTGCTCAAGCGGTTCCCGAACGTGCTGGCGTGGGTCAACGGCCACACGCACCTCAACAAGATCACCGCGCACGCCGGCACCACGCCGAAGCAGAGCTTCTGGGAGATCAACACGGCGTCGCACGTCGATTTCCCGCAGCACGCCCGGATCGTCGAGGTCGCGGACAACGCCGACGGCACGTTGTCGCTGTTCACGACCCTGATCGAGGCCGAGGCACCGTACGCCGTGGACTACGACGCGCGGACGCCGCAAGCGCTTGCGTCGCTGTACCGCGAGCTGTCCTACAACGACATCCACGTCGACCTCGGCCGCGTCGGGGACGCCGCGGACCACAACACGGAACTGCTGCTCGTCAACCCGCTGAGCTGAGCGCGTTACCCGCGAGGTAATCGCCCCGCGGCCGGTCTTCGGGCAGGCTGCGGGGCATGAGTGATCCCGAGGGCACGCAGCTGTTCCACCGTTCCATGCCGTTCTCCGAGCGCCTCGGCGTCGAGGTGCTGGAACACGGCCCGGCGCTCGTCCGCAGCCGGCTGAAGTGGGACGAAAGCCTCTGCACGCTCGGCGACGCGCTGCACGGGGGCGCGCTCATGGCGCTGGCCGACTCGACCGGCGCCGTGTGCGCGTTCCTCAACCTGCCCGAGGGCGCGCAGGGCACGACGACCGTCGAGTCGAAGACGAACTTCCTGCGCGCGGTGCGTTCGGGCCACGCCGTCGCGTCGGCCAGGCCACTGCACGCCGGCCGCAAGTTCGTCGTCGTGGAGACCGAAATCCACGACGACGACGGCAAGTTGGTCGCGAAAGTGACACAGACGCAGGCCGTCCTGTAGGTACCTGTTTACAGACCCGGCCCGACCGGCGAAAATCCCTGCCTACTGGGTGGGTCTATCAGGGAGCCGGGATGCGCGTACGCAAGTTGTTCACCTTATTGTCGGTAGTCGTGTTGACGGCGGTAACCGCGCAAGTCGCCGAGGCCTCGCCCGCCCGGCCCCACGACGACGAGGCGATCGACTACCACGAGTGGAACGGCGGCCGCTTCCACGAAGGCGGCTTCGACGGCCTCGCGCTGACCCGTGACGGCCTGCGCATCACGCGCCCGGCCGGCACGGTCGAGCACACCGAGCCGGAGCTGGGCACGACGAGAACCTACGAGTACGGCCAGTGGACGTCGCCGTCGTACCGGCCGGGCTTCGGCGCGACGCAGCTGGTCGCGTCGTGGAACGCGCAGACGCCGGCGAAGACCTGGCTGCAGGTCGAGGCGCAGGGCCGGACCTCGACGGGCGCCGAAACCGGCTGGTACGTGATGGGCCGCTGGGCCAGCGGCGACGCCGACATCCTGCGCACCAGCGTCGACGGCCAGGACGACGCGAACGCCGCCGTCGACGTCGACACGCTCGTCACGAAGACCGGCGTGACGCTGAAGTCGTACAAGCTGCGGATCAGCCTCTACCGGGAGAAGGGCTCGCACGCGACGCCGTCGGTGACGTCGCTGGGCGCGATGACTTCGGCGGTGCCGGACCGCTTCGACGTCCAGACGACCAAGCCGGGCCGTGCCACCGGCATCGAGCTCAAGGTGCCCGCCTACGCACAGAACCTCCACAAGGGACAGTTCCCGCAGTACGGCGGGGGCGGCGAGGCGTGGTGCAGCCCGACGTCGACCGAGATGGTGGCCGAGTACTGGGGCAAGAAGCCGTCGGCGGCGGAGATGTCCTGGATCCCGGCGGACTACGTCGACCCGTCGGTGGCCTTCGCGGCGCGTTACACGTACGACCACGCGTACGACGGCACCGGCAACTGGCCGTTCAACACGGCGTACGCGGCGTCGCGCGGGCTGCGCGGGCACATCACGCGGCTGCACTCGCTGAACGAGCTCGAGGGGTACATCGCGCGCGGCATCCCGGTGATCACGTCGCAGTCGTTCCTGGCTTCGGAGCTGGACGGCGCGGGGTACGGGACGGCCGGGCACATCATGGTGGTCGTCGGCTTCACGAAGGACGGCGACGTGATCGCGAACGACCCGGCGTCCAGCAGCAACGACCGGGTGCGGAACGTGTACAAGCGCGACCAGTTCGAGAAGATCTGGCAGCGGACGAAGCGGTACCGGGCCGACGGAACCGTCGCCAGCGGCCCCGGCGGCATCGCGTACATCATCACCCCGGCTTGAGGGCCGTGAAGGCCTCCTTGCCGGCGTCGATGGCCGGTAAGGAGGCCTTCACGGCTTTTCACCAGGTCGCGCCGGCCTGCTGCCGCGTCGTGCGGTTGATCCGGTTGAAGAAGTTGGTGAGCGCGATGTTCAGGGTGATCGCCGACAGCTGCTTCTCGTCGAAGTGCTTCGCCGCCGCTGCCCAGATCTCGTCCGTCACCCCCGGCTCGCCGTCCTGGAGGCGCGTCGCGGCCTCCGTCAGCGCGAGCGCCGCCCGCTCCGGCTCCGTGTAGAACGGCGTCTCCCGCCACGCGACGACGTTGTGCAGCCGTTCCTCGGTCTCGCCGTGCTTCTTCGCCGACTGGACGCCGCCGTAAACGCACGGGCTGCAGCCGTTGATCTGGCTGGCCCGCAGGTGGACCAGCTCGAGCACCAGCGGGTCGACGCCCCCGCCGCGCACCGCCTTGATGATCTGCTGGATCGCTCCGAACACCTCGGGGTTCCCCGAGTCCTTCAGCCGTGCTTCCATCGGTCCTCCGGTTGTTACCTATGCCCCTCCGGGCCCGTCATCCCCACGACGGAGCGGAACGGAGGAAGGTAACGACATGCCCGACACGGTGACCGAGGCCTTCGAAGCGCAGCGCGACCGGCTGCGCGCGGTGGCCCACCGGGTGCTCGGCTCGCACGCCGACGCCGAGGACGTCGTCCAGGAGGCTTGGCTGCGGCTGTCGCGCCAGGACGCCGGGACCATCCGGAACCTGGACGGCTGGCTGACCACGGTGGTCGGCCGGATCAGCCTGGACGTCCTGCGCTCGCGCCGGTCCCGGCCCGAGGCGCCCTACGACGAGATCGTCGTGGCGGTCGACGAAGGCCCCGAGGACGACGTCACTCTGGCGGATTCGGTCGGGCTGGCGCTGCTGGTCGTCCTCGAGTCGCTGGGGCCGGGCGAGCGGCTGGCGTTCGTGCTGCACGACCTGTTCGCGGTGCCGTTCGAGGAGATCGGCCGGATCCTGGGCAAGTCCCCCGCCGCCAGCAAGATGCTCGCGAGCCGGGCCCGCCGGAAGGTCCGGACGCCGACGCCGCCGCCGTCCGCCGGGCCCGGGCAGCGAGAGGTGGTGGACGCGTTCCTCCGAGCGGCCCGCGACGGCGACTTCGAGGGGTTGCTGCGCGTGCTCGACCCCGACGTCAAGCTGACGGTCGACACCCCGGACGGCGTGGTGGTGGTCCTGGGAGCCACGAACGTCGCGGCGGGCGCCCGCTTCGGCGCGGCTTCGGACGGCCGCACGGTGCTGGTGGGCGGCCTGCCGGGAGTGGTGGCGTGGCGACCGGACGGGTCACCGCTGTCGGTGGTGGCGTTCACGGTGGTCGACGGCCGGATCGCCGGGATCGCGGCGGTCGCGGACCCGGCCCGGCTGGCGTCGATGGACCTGCCGCGGCCGCCCGGAACTGTCGGCACCTCCCGATAAGCTGGAAACCGGGGGCCGGAGGCACGCCCCCGCGTCAGCTCGGTGCGCGCCGACCGCCGGAATCGCAGCCGCAGCCGCCGTCCCGGTGTTTCTCCCGCGGCAGCCGCCGTGCGGGCGGACGCTGCGGCGGCAGCGTCGCGACCTGCACCGTGTCCACGTCCAACGGGCCGACCTTGGCCGCGCCGCCGGGAGAACCCAGTGGTGCCTCGCGCCCGGGGAGGATCTCGCTGAAGAACAGGCCGTTGTCCGGCGCGGACGCGACGTCTTCCACGTAGGAGACCGCTCCCACCGGGCAGACCGCCTCGCAGGCGCCGCACTCGAAGCACTCGTCCGGATGGATGTAGAGGCTCCGGGCGCCCTCGTAGATGCAGTCCAGCGGACATTCGTTAACGCACGCGCGGTCCTTGACGTCGACACAGGGCTGCCCGATCACAAACGCCATGGCAGGAACCTAGCCACATCCGCCCCGGCCGGACAGGAGTTGCGTAAAACGCAACATGTTGCGCATCGATCACCCAACCTCACTCATGCGGATGTCGCCATCTCCGCATGATCCGTGATTAGCTGCGGGCAGAACCAGCAAAGCCGGAAGGTGGATTCGCATGCCGTACGAGGTCCAGGGGGTCGTTTCGCGGGCGAAGGGCGAGCCGGTCTCGCTGGAGACCGTCCTCGTCCCCGATCCGGGGCCGGGTGAGGCCGTCGTGAACGTGCAGGCCTGCGGGGTCTGCCACACCGACCTGCACTACCGCGAGGGCGGGATCAACGACGAGTTCCCGTTCCTGCTCGGCCACGAAGCCGCCGGGGTCGTCGAAGCCGTCGGCGAGGGCGTCACCGACCTCGAGCCCGGCGACTACGTCATCCTCAACTGGCGCGCGGTCTGCGGCACCTGCCGCGCCTGCAAGCGAGGCAAGCCCTGGTACTGCTTCTCGACGTTCAACGCCACCCAGCCGATGACGCTCCAGGACGGCACCAAGCTGTCGCCCGCGCTCGGTGTCGGCGCCTTCCTCGAGAAGACCCTCGTCCACAGCGGACAGTGCACGAAGGTCAACCGCGAAGCCGAACCCGCGGTCGCCGGGCTGCTCGGCTGCGGGGTGATGGCCGGGCTCGGCGCGGCCATCAACACCGGCGCCGTCACCCGGGGTGACTCGGTCGCGGTCATCGGCTGCGGCGGGGTCGGCGACGCGGCCATCGCGGGCGCGAAGCTGGCCGGTGCCACCACGATCGTCGCGATCGACATGGACGACCGGAAGCTGGAGTGGGCCAAGGACTTCGGCGCCACGCACACGGTCAACAGCCGCGGACTCAGCGAAGAAGCCGTCGTCGAGGCCATGCAGGACGCGACCAACAGCTTCGGCCCGGACGTCGTGATCGACGCCGTCGGCCGGCCGGAGACGTGGCGCCAGGCCTTCTACGGGCGGGACCTGGCCGGCACGGTCGTGCTCGTCGGCGTCCCGACTCCGGAGATGCGCCTGAACGGCCTGCCGCTGATCGACTTCTTCTCGCGCGGCGGCTCGCTCAAGTCCTCGTGGTACGGCGACTGCCTGCCGAGCCGCGACTTCCCGATGCTGGTGGACCTCTACCTGCAGGGCCGGTTGCCGCTCGACAAGTTCGTCACCGAGCGCATCGGCGTCGACGGCGTCGAGCAGGCCTTCGAGCGCATGCACCACGGTGACGTCCTGCGCAGCGTGGTGACCTTCTGACCCTGTTCACCGACGACGAATACCCGGCCGAGCCCTATCCGGGCACCCGGCCGGGCTATTCGTTCGTGCACGTCGACGGCGTCGGGCACCCGCTCGACGCCGCCCCCGAAGGCTGGCGCGACCGGATGGCCGTGCTGGCCTACGGCTCGAACGCGAACCCGTCGAAGATCACCTGGCTGCGCGCGCGGCTCGGGCTCGAAGGACCGGTCGTCGTCGCGCACGCGCGCTGCGGCGGGCTCGCCGCGGTGTGGGCCGCCGGGTTCCGCGTGGTCGACGACCAGCGCCCGGCCACCCTCACCGCCATGGACGGCGTCGAGGAGCACGCCATCTGGTTCGTGACGCCGGACCAGCTGGCCGTGCTCGACCGCTGCGAGGGCCGCGGCACGCGCTACGACCTGGCCCGGCTGACCGAACCCGACATCACGCTCGAAGACGGCACCCGGCTGACCGAGGTCCACACGTACGTCGGCGCCGCACCCATCCGCTACCCGCTGCTGGTGGACGGCAAGCCCGTGCGCACCGCCGACGTCCCCCAAGCCGACGCGGCGGCGCTCGAAGGCGTCGCCGCGGACGGCCACGGCGTCCCGTGCGAAGTGCTCAGACCAGCTTCCCCGGGTTGAGGACCCCGGTCGGGTCCACCGCGGACTTCGCCGCGCGCAACACTTCGACGCCGAGCGAGCCGATCTCCGCCGGCAAGTACGGCGCGTGGTCGACGCCGACCGCGTGGTGGTGGGAAATCGTGCCCAGCCCGGTGATCGCTTCGCACGCCGCCGCCTTCGCGCGCTGCCACTGGCCGACCGGGTCGGTCTCGTCGCGCGCCGTCAGGACCGTGAAGTACAGCGACGCGCCCGTCTCGTACGCGTGCGAAATGTGGCACATCACGATCGACCGGCCCAGCGACGCCGTGAGCGCCGCCCGGACGTCGTCGCGCAATTCGTCCACATTGGACCAATATGCCGCGGTCTCCAGCGTCTCGACGCAGACTCCCTGCCCCATCAGGACATCCCGCTGCCGGGGCCCGGCGAACCGGCCGTGCCGCCAGGACTCGCCGAGCGCCTTGCCGACGCGCACGGCCCCCGACGCCTTCAGCCGGCGGGTCGTCTCGCGGCGGCGCAGCGCCACGTCGTGCGCGGTACCTTCCCAGCCGACGATGAGGAAGCACGGCCGCGCCACCCCGCGTGCGGCGAGGTAGCGGCGCAGTGCCGTCGTCTTGAGACCGGCGTTGAGCGCCAGGGAGACTTCGGTTTCGTCCCCGTCGGACAGCCGGGTGACGTCGGCGAGCGCGTGGTTTTGCGCGAGGTCGCGGACGGCCTCCCGGCCCGCGTCCCAGCTCGGCAGCGCGTAGCCCTCGTAGCGCTTGACCGGCGGCGCCGGGCGCACCCGCAGCGACACCTCGGTGATCACGCCGAGCGTCCCCTCGCTGCCGACCGCGAGCTGGCGCAGGTCCGGCCCGGACGCCGACGCCGGCGCGACCCCGAGCTTCCACTCGCCGCGCGGGGTGGCCAGCCGCACGCCCTTGACCATGTCTTCGAAGCGCCCGTAGCCCGACGACGCCTGCCCGGCCGAGCGCGTCGCCGCGAAGCCGCCGATGGTGGCGCGCTCGAACGACTGCGGGATGTGCCCGAGCGTCAGGCCGTGCTCGCCGAGGAGGCGTTCGGCCTCGGGACCGCGGACGCCGGCCTGCAGGACGGCGAGGCGCGACTCGGCGTCGACCGACACCAGCGCGTCGAGCCGGACGAGGTCGAGCGCGATCACCGACGCCTTGTCGCCGCGCAGCGCCGCGACCCCGCCGACGACCGAGGTACCGCCGCCGAAGGGCACGACCCCGACGTCGTGCCGGACGCAGACGTCGAGCACCGCCTGGACCTCGTCCGGGCCCGCGGGCAGCACGACCGCGTCGGGCACCGGGAAGTCCGCGCCGGGCGAACGGCGGCGCAGCAGGTCGAGGTAGGACAGCCCGGTCGCGCGCGCCAGCCGGGCCGCGTCGTCCACCAGCACGTTTTCCGCGCCGACCACATCGGACAACGCGGCGAGAGCAGATTCGCCCAGTTTCGGTGACGGTATTTCCACCGGCAAATCGCCGGCTGGGGCAGCGTCGGGTGCCGTCTGGCCGATACGCTGTTCAAGCCACTTGGCCGCCCGCGCGGGCAGCCGGGCGGCGTCGGCGGCTTCCGAGGTCCAAGACCGTCGAAGGCGGTGGTCAATGAGCGCGTTCACCGATACAGTGTGACATATGGACGTGAAACGTCACACTATGGAGACGGCGGGATCTTCCGCGCTCGCGGACACCCGCAACCGTCAGACGGCGACGCGCGTGGCCGATGACGTGCTGCTCGACGCCGCGCGCTCGTGCGTGCTGGCCGTCGGTGTGCGCCGCACCACACTCGCCGAAATCGCCCGCACCGCCCGCGTCAGCCGGATGACGGTCTACCGCCGCTTCCCCGACGTCCGCAGCGTGCTCGCCGCGTTGATGACCCGCGAGTTCAGCGGGCTGCTGCGCACGGCGAGCGAACGCGGCGCCGAGGCCGCGAACAGCCGCGAGCGGCTCGTGCTGATCGCGTCGGCCGGCGTCCGCGCGCTGGCGGCCGACCCGCTGTTCCGCACACTGCTCGACGTCGACCCCGAGCTGGTTCTGCCGTACATCGTGGAGCGGCTGGGCGCGACGCAGAAGTTCGCCGAAGCGGCGTTGCACCAGCTGCTGGAGGCCGGCCACCAGGACGGGTCGATCCGGCGGGCGCCCGTAGCGGCGCAGTCCCGGTCGGTGCTGCTGGTGGTCCAGTCGTTCGCGTTCTCGCTGCGGCCGGCCACGGCGGACGTCGGCGAGGCGGCGCTGCTGGCGGAGTTCACGCACGTGCTCGACGCGGCACTGAAGCCGTGAAGTCCGGCTCGCTCAACGCGCGGCGCCGCGAACGCGAGCTCGCGGAGCTGGCGGCGGGCGAGCGCGTCGACATCGTCGTGGTCGGCGGCGGCGTCACCGGCACGGGCATCGCCTTGGACGCGGCTTCTCGCGGGTTGTCGGTGGCGCTCGTCGAGGCGCACGACCTGGCGTTCGGGACGTCCCGCTGGTCGTCGAAGCTCGTGCACGGCGGCCTGCGGTACCTGGCGCACGGCGAGCTCGGCCTGGCGCACGAGAGCGCGGTCGAGCGCGGCATCCTGATGACGCGCACGGCCCCGCACCTCACGCGGGCGATGCCGCAGCTGTTCCCGTTGTACCCCAGCACATCGCGCGCGCAGCAGGCACTGGTGGCGGCGGGCTTGCGGGCCGGCGACGCCCTCCGCCGGGCGGCGCGGACGCCGTCGTCGGTCCTGCCGCGGCCGCGCTCGATCCCGGTCGCGGAAGCCTTGGCGCTGGCCCCCGGGCTTTCCCCGATCGGCCTACGCGGCGCTTTGCTGGCCTACGACGGCGCCTTGGTCGACGACGCGCGCCTGGTGGTTTCCCTGGCGCGGACGGCGGCGTCGTTCGGCGCCCGGATCCTGACGCGGCTTTCGGCTTCCTCGGTTTCCGCGGACCGGGTCACCGCGGTCGACGGCGTTTCGGGCGACACACTGGAGATCCACGCGCGGCAGGTGATCAACGCGACGGGCGTGTGGGCCGGGACGTTGACCGGCTCGGTGCGGTTGCGGCCGTCGCTGGGTTCGCACCTGGTGCTCGCGCCGGGGACGGTGCCGATGGGCACGACGTCGGTGAACATCGGGGTGCCGGGCGAGACCAACCGGTTCGTGTTCCTGCTCCCCCAACCGGACGGCCGCGTCTACTTGGGACTGACGGACGAGCCCGTCTCGGGCCCGATCCCGGACGTGCCGGTGGTTCCCGAGTCCGATGTGGACTTCCTGCTGTCGTTGGCTTCAACGGTGCTGGCTCGTCCGCTGGCCCGTTCCGACGTGGCCGGTTCGTACGCGGGCCTGCGCCCGCTGATCGAGGGGACGGGCGGGCGCTCGGCGGACCTGTCGCGCAAGCACGCGGTACTGGCGGGTCCGGACGGGCTGCTGACGGTGGTCGGCGGGAAGCTGACGACGTATCGCCGGATGGCGGAGGACGCCGTCGACTCAGCGGTCCGACTGGCCGGTCTCAGTGCTTCACCGTGCCGGACCACGCGATTGCCCTTGCTGGGGGCGGCTTCGCGGCCGCATCTGTCCCTTGTGGACGCGGCTCCCCGGTTGGTGGCCCGCTACGGAACCGAGGCCCCGCGGGTGGCGGCGTTGGGCGAGCTGGACGCGGAGTTCGCGGCCCCGGTGGCCCCGGGCTCGGCCATCACGGCGGCCGAGGTCGTGTGGGCGGTCCGGAACGAGGGCGCTTTGGACGTGGCGGACGTGCTGGAGCGCCGGACCCGGTTGGCGCTCATCCCTTCCGACGCGGAAGCCGCTCGGGCGCGGGTCGCGGAGCTTGTCGACAAGTCGCTCGCCGGCCTCACCTGAGCTTCCCCCCAGCGCCCCAATGTGGCCTTGGTTGCGTTGAACGCACCCAAGGTGGCCTTCGGTGCGTTCAACGCACCGAAGGCCACATTGGGGCGCTGGGAACGAGGCGGAAACTGGGCTTGATGTTCACTTAACTTGACGACTCGTTGGGTTTTTGCAACAGTACTCCTCATGAGTCCGGTCAGACGCGGCAAAGAGCTGCCGATCTACAACCGGCTCCCCGTGCTCCGAGCCGAGCGCGGGCTGAGCAGGGCCGCGCTCGCGAGTGCCGTCGAGGTCAACCCTCAAACCATCGGCGCTCTCGAACGGGGCGATCACTATCCGAGCCTGGACCTGGCCTTCCGGATCTGCGCGGTCTTCGACCTTCCCGTCGAAGCGGTGTTCAGCCGCGCGCCGTTCGCGCCACTGTCCACTCAGGTCTACCGCGAGGGGGGAGCATGACCGAGCAACCGGGCCGGCTCGCGGCCTACTGGGAACACCAGCTCGACAAGCTGGACGACTGGGAAGAGCACAAGTCGCGCCGGCTGCCCGGCTGGCGCGACCGGAAGCACCGGCGCGCGCTGACCGCAGTGCTGAGCGCCGCCGATCTCGTGCTCGTCGGCGCCGCCGCCGGGTACACCAAGATCGGCGACGGGCTCTTCTTCGGACTGTGGGGCATCGGCATCGTCGCCGGCGGGGCCGCGTTCTTCCTGCTGCGGATCCTCACCGGCCGGATGTGCGGGGGCTTCTCGCGGCTGCTCGACGAACGCGAACGCGAGTGGCGCCACCGGGTCACCTACATCGGCTACCAGGCGCTCAGCTACCTGATGGTCGCCGCGCTCGTCTACCTCGTGGTCATCTCGCACACCGAGGACGGCGGCTTCCGCGGCGCGCTGATGCTGTCCGCGCTCCTGGTCACCGGCACGACCATCCCGACCGTCGTGCTGGGCTGGTCGCTGCCGGACGACGACCCGGAGGACTTCGAAGAGGGGCTGCGGAATGACTGAGGGGACGTTGGAGATCGACGGGATCTCCAAGCGCTACGGCACGAAGGTCGCGCTGGACGGCGTCACGTTCGACGTCCGCGCCGGGGAGCTGTTCGGCTTCGTCGGCAGCAACGGCGCCGGCAAGACCACGACCATGCGGATCGCGCTGGGGGTGCTAGCCGCCGACGCCGGCGAGGTCCGGTTCCGCGGCGAGAAGATCACGCACGAAGCACGCACCCACATCGGCTACATGCCCGAGGAACGCGGGCTCTACCCGAAGATGAAGGTCCTCGAGCAGCTGATCTACCTCGCCGAGCTGCACGGCCTCAGCGCGAACGAGGCCCACCGCAACGCCGAGAACTGGATCAACCGGCTCGGCCTCACCGAGCGCCGCAAGGACGAGGTGCAGAAACTGAGCCTCGGCAACCAGCAGCGCGTCCAGCTGGCCGCCGCGCTGGTGCACGACCCGGCCGTGCTCGTGCTCGACGAGCCGTTCTCCGGCCTCGACCCCCTGGCGGTCGACGTCATGAGCGGCGTGCTGCGCGAGAAGGCCGCGGCCGGTGTCCCGGTCGTCTTCTCCAGCCACCAGCTCGACCTCGTCGAGCGGCTGTGCGACCGCGTCGGGATCATCCGCGGCGGCCGGATGGTCGCCGTCGGCACCGTCAGCGAGCTGACCGCCGGCGCGAGCAGCAAGCTCGTCGTCACCGCGCCGGGCGCGCCCGGAGGTTGGGCCGCGGGCCTGCCCGGTGTGCGCGTCCTGGAAAGCCACGGCGCCACCACGGTCCTCGACCTCGAACCGAGCGCGGACGACCAGGCCGTGCTCGCCGCGGCGCTGGCCACCGGGCCGGTCACCGAATTCAGCCGCCGGCACCGGTCGCTGACCGAACTGTTCCGCGACGCCGTGTCCTTGAATGTCACAGCGGACAAGGGGGAACCGCGATGAGGACGTTGAGCGGCCGCCGAGCCGTCTGGCTGGTGATGAAGCGTGAGCTGAACACGCGCCTGCGCACCCGCTCGTTCGTCATCGGCACCGTCGTGATGCTGGTGCTGCTGCTGGGATACGTGGGCTTCCAGACGTCGCTGGCGGGGTCGGCGGACAAGAGCACGGTCGGGCTCACCGGCCAGGCGACCGGGATCGCGCGGCAGCTGCAGGTCGAAGCCGCGCAGTCCGGCCGGCAGATCTCCACGGTCACCATCACGGACCCGGCCGAGGGCCGGAAGAAGGTCGAGGACGGCGACCTCGACGCGCTCGTCTCGGGCAGCGCCGCGAAACTGACCGCCACCTACGAGTCCTCTTTGGACAACCAGCTGCGCGAGGTGCTCGACGAGGTCGCGCAGCAGCAGGTGCTCGACGGCGTGCTGTCGTCCGCGCAGCTCGAACCGGCCGACGTGATGGCCCAGGTCGACGGCACCCACGTGCAGGACGACCCGATCTCGCCGGAGCCCGCGGACCACACGCAACGGCTCGTCGTCGGGCTGATCGTCGCGTTCCTGCTCTACATCAGCATCATCACCTACGGGATGATGGTCGCCCAAGGCGTCGTCGAAGAGAAGTCGAGCCGGGTCGTGGAGATCCTGCTCGCCAGCGTGCGGCCGTGGCAGCTGTTGCTGGGCAAGGTGATCGGGCTCGGCCTGGTCGGGCTGACGCAGCTGGTGATCCTGGCCGCGGCCGGGCTGGTCGCGGCGTCGGTGACCGGGGTGTTCACGCTGTCCGGCTTCGCCACCGGCGCGCTGCTGTGGGGCCTGCTCTGGTACCTGCTCGGATTCCTGTTGTACGCGACGATCTACGGCGCGCTGGGGTCGCTGGTGTCGCGGCAGGAGGACACGCAGTCGGTGGTCGGGCCGCTCAACATCGTGCTGATCGTCGGGTTCGTGACCGGGTTCAACCTGCTGTTGCAGGACCCGTCCGGCACGGCGGCGAAGGCCGTCTCGCTGATCCCGTTGTTCTCGCCGATCCTGATGCCGGCCCGGATCGCGACCGGCGCCGCGGCGGGCTGGGAGATCGCGCTGTCGCTCGGGCTGACGGCCGCGCTCGTCGCCCTGCTGACCTGGCTCGGCGGGAAGATCTACGGCAACAGCGTGCTGCGCATCGGCAGCCGCATCAAACTGTCGGAAGCCCTGCGTGGCTGAACTGGGGAGCGATTGAAGTGCGTGTTCTGTTGTCCGGGTACGACTCGCGTGGCGGCGTCGAGCCGCTGGTGGCGCTCGCGATGAAGGTGCGGGAGCACGGCGTCGAGGTGCGGGTGTGCGCACCGCCCGACGAAGAGTTCGCCCGGCGCCTGGCGGGCGTCGGCGTGGAGATGGTGCCGGTGGGCCAAGCCGTGCGGCCGCTGGTGACCGGGGCGAAGCCGCCGACGGCGAAAGGGCTTCCCGAACGCGCGGCCGAGCTGATCGCCGCGCAGTTCGCCGCGGGCGCCGACGGCTGCGACGCGGTGGTGGCGACGGGCCTGGTGCCCGCCGTGGCCGGCGCGCGGTCGGTCGCCGAACTGCGGGGCATCCCGTACCTGTACGCGACGTTCCAGCAGCTCACGCTGCCGACGCCGCACCACCCGCCGCGGCTGACGCACGCGGGCCTGGCGCTCCCGCCGGAGACGGGCAACCGGGCGCTGTGGGAGCTGGAAGCCCGGAACATCGACGCGCTGTTCAAGACGGCGCTCGACATCCAGCGCGCGGCCCACGGCCTGCCGCCGGTCGGCGGCGTCCTCGGCTACGTGCTCGGCGACCGTCCGCTGCTGGCGTCGGACCCGGTCCTCGACCCGTGGCAGGAGACCGCCGACCTCGACGTCGTGCAGACCGGTGCGTGGATCGTGCCGGACGACCGCCCGCTCCCGGCCGATCTCGAAGCGTTCCTGAACGCGGGCGAACCACCGGTGTACGCGGGCTTCGGGAGCATGCCGATGCGCGCTTCGCAGGACGCGGCGCGCGTCGCCATCGAGGTGATCCGCGCGCAGGGCCGCCGCGCCGTCGTCGGCCAGGGCTGGGCCGACCTGGGCCTGGCCGACGACCGGGGCGACTGTTTCGTTGTCGGTGAGGTCAACCACCAGACGCTGTTCCGCCGGTGCGCCGCCGTCGTCCACCACGGCGGCGCGGGCACCACGACGACGGCCACTCGCTCGGGCGCGCCCCAGGTGGTCGTCGCGCAGAGCGGCGACCAGCCGTACTGGGCCGGCCGGGTCGCCGAGCTGGGCATCGGCGCGGCGCACGACGGCCCGGTGCCGACCGTCGCCTCGCTGTCCGACGCGCTCGAGACGGCCCTGGCGGCTCAGCCGCGGGCGGCCGCCATCGCCGCCTCGATCCGGACCGACGGCGCGGAAGTGGCGGCGAACCTGGTCCTCGACGCTATGAAGTGATCTTCCCGTACCGCTCCAAGGAAACCTGGCGCTCGTGGGCGTGGTCGACCATGGGCTCCGGGTACCCCTCGGGGCGGTCCTTCAGCTTGTGGACCGCCTTGCCGCCGACGCTGCGCAGCTCCGGCACGTACTTGCGGACGTAGTCGCCGTTCGGGTCGAACTTCTCCCCCTGCGTGATCGGGTTGAAGATCCGGAAGTACGGCGCCGCGTCCGTGCCGGACCCGGCGACCCACTGCCAGTTCAGCTGGTTGGACGCGAGGTCGCCGTCGACGAGGTGCTTCATGAAGTGCCGCGCGCCGAGCCACCACGGCAGGTGCAGGTCCTTGACCAGGAAGCTCGCGACGACCATCCGCACGCGGTTGTGGATCCAGCCTTCGGCCAGCAGCTGCCGCATCCCGGCGTCGACGATCGGGTAGCCGGTCTGGCCGGCGCACCACCGTTCGAAGGCCTCGCGGTCGTCGTCGTGCTCCATCAGGTCGAAGCGCTTGTCGTAGTTCTTGCGCGCGGTTTCCGGGCGGTGCCACAGGACGTCGGCGTGGAACTCGCGCCAGCAGAACTCGCTGCGCAGCGACCTCGCGCCGGCCCGGTCGTCCCCCTCCAGGTCGGCCAGCAGGGTCCGCGGGTGGACGCACCCCCAGCGCAGGTACGGCGAAAGCCGGGTCGTGCCTTCGCGGTCCGGCCGGTCGCGGTCTTCGTCGTAGGTCTCGATGCCGTCGTCGAGGAACGCGTGCCACGCGTCCAGCGCGGCCTGCTCGCCCGGCTCCGGCAGCGTCGCGGACACCTGGGGCGGCTTCGGGATCTTCAGCGAGCGCGGCGGTTCCACCCAGTCCACAAGGGACAGTCCGGTGTCGGCGGGCGAGTGCCAGCCGTGTGCGGTCCACGCCCGGTAGAACGGCGTGAAGACGCGGTAGGGGTCGCCGTCCGGCTTGGTGACGCGCCCCGGCGTCACGGCGTACGGCGAGCCCGTCTCGACCCAGTCGATGTTGTTCTCCGCCAACGCTTTCGCGACTTCGGCGTCCCGGCGGCGGCCATAAGGACCGGTGTCGGTGCTGACGTGCACCGCCGCGGCGCCGATCTTCTTCGCCGCCTGCACGACCTCGGCCGCCGGTTCGCCGCGCACCAGCATCAGCCGTCCGCCGAGCTGTTCGTTCAGCTTCTCCAGGCACCCGTAGAGGAACGCCTCCCGCGGGGCGCCGCCCGGCTTCAGCAGTGCCTCGTCGAGGACGTACAGCGCGAGGACGTGCTTGCTGTGCTTCGAGGCTTCGAGCAGCGCGGCGTGGTCGCCCAGCCGCAGGTCGCGGCGGAACCACAGGACGACGGGCGCTTCTTTGGTCACGCGGCCCAACGATAAGCGCCCCGCCGTGCAGGTGCACGGCGGGGCGCTGACCCGGGTGAGCTCTTAGCGCTCGGACATCGGGGTGTAGTCCCGCGAGGCGTGGCCGGTGTAGATCTGCCGCGGGCGGCCGATCTTGGTGGCCGGGTCGTTGATCATCTCGCGCCAGTGCGCGATCCAGCCCGGCAGGCGGCCGAGCGCGAACAGCACCGTGAAGAACTTCGTCGGGAAGCCCAGCGCCCGGTAGATCAGGCCGGTGTAGAAGTCCACGTTCGGGTACAGCTTGCGCTCGATGAAGTAGTCGTCGGAAAGCGCGGTCTCTTCGAGCTTCTTGGCGATCTCGAGCAGCTGGTCGCCGCCCTTGAGCTTGCCGAGGATCTCGTCGGCCGTGTTCTTGATGATCTTCGCGCGCGGGTCGTAGTTCTTGTAGACCCGGTGCCCGAAGCCCATCAGCTTCACGCCCTTTTCCTTGTTCTTCACCCGCTCGACGAACTTGGCGACGTCGCCGCCGTCGTTCTTGATGCCCTCGAGCATGTCGAGCACCGCGGCGTTCGCGCCACCGTGCAGCGGGCCGAACAGCGCGTTGATGCCGGCCGAAATCGACGCGAACAGGTTCGCCTCGGACGAGCCGACCAGGCGCACGGTCGAGGTCGAGCAGTTCTGCTCGTGGTCGGCGTGCAGGATGAACAGCAGGTCGAGCGCCTTCGCGATGTCCGGGTCGACCTCGTACGGCTCGGCCGGGAAGCCGAACGTCATCCGCAGGAAGTTCTCGACCAGGCCGAGCGAGTTGTCCGGGTACAGCAGCGGCTGGCCGACGGACTTCTTGTAGGCGTAGGCGGCCAGGGTCGGGACCTTGGCGAGCAGCCGGATGGTGGACAGCTCCACGTTCGGCTCGTCGAACGGGTCGAGCGAGTCCTGGTAGAAGGTCGACAGCGCCGACACCGCGCTGGACAGCACCGGCATCGGGTGCGCGTCGCGCGGGAAGCCGCTGAAGAACGCCTTCAGGTCCTCGTGCAGCAGCGTGTGGCGCTGGATCTTCTCGGTGAAGTCGGCCAGCTGGGCCTCGGTCGGCAGCTCGCCGTAGATCAGGAGGTACGAGACCTCGACGAAGGTCGACTTCTCGGCCAGCTGCTCGATCGGGTAACCGCGGTACCGGAGGATCCCGGCGTCACCGTCGATGTAGGCGATGGCCGACGACGCGGCGCCGGTGTTGACGAACCCGGGGTCGTAGGTGATGTACCCCGTCTGCGCCAGCAGCTTCCCCAGTTCGATCCCGGGCGCGCCCTCGACCGGGTGGACGATCTTGAACTCGTGCTCGCCACTCGGCAGGGTCAGCTTCGCGGTTTCGCCGCCGGACTGCCCCGCAGTCGTCGCGTCGGACATACAAGTCCCTCTCACGTTCGGCACGGGCCGGCGGCGCCTGCGGGTTCCACAGGTAGCCAAGTGTTAACGCGAGGAAACACTGGCGCCTCGCTGCACACCGCCCCGCTGGGGTATGAAGAATGCCCCTCTACGCTAGTCGAGAAACGGGTGTTCGCGCAGCGGTGACGTTGCTCCTGGGTGCCCCTTTGGGACCAGGTTCACACAGTGGCCGCCATATCGGCGGACGTGGGCGGCTCGGCCCCGCTGCGTGAAACGGTGATGGACGCCGCTTTCGCCGCGAATTCCAGCGCCTCGCGCCACGCCCCGGCGTCGAGAGAGGCCAGGTCGGCGACCTTCCGGGTGTGCAGCCAGGCCAGCAGGGCGCCCTGGACGGTGTCGCCGGCGCCGATGGTGTCGACCACGGTCACCTTCCGCGACGGCACGTGGGCCAGCTCACCTGCGGCGGTGATCACCGCGACGCCGTCGGCGCCCCGGGTGAGCACCACGGCGTCCACACCGGACTCGATCCACGTCTTCGCGGCGGCGACCGGGTCGGCCCCTTCGGTGAGCCACGCGGCGTCGTCGTCGGAGATCTTGAGCAGCCGGACGTCCGGCAGCCAGGACGCGAACCGGGCGCGGTAGGCGGCCGGATCGGTGATGAGCGCCTCGCGGATGTTGGGGTCGAGGACGGTCAGGACGCCGCGGGCGGCCTCGCGCCGCAGCATCGCCTCGTACGCCGACGCGCCGGGCTCGAGGACCATCCCGAGGGTGCCGAGCGAGAGCGCGGTCACGTGCTCCGGAAGCGGTCCCGGGTCCGCGACGAGCCGGTCGGCCGTGCCCTCGACGTAGAACGTGTAGCGCGCGGCGCCCTTCGCGTCGAGCGCGACGACGGCGAGCGTCGTCGGCTCGTCGCCGCGTTGCAGCAGCGACGTGTCGACGTCCGAAGCGTGCAGCCGGTCGACCATCGCGTCGCCGAAGCGGTCAGTGGAGACGCGCGAGAGGAAGGCCGTCGGCACGCCGAGGCGGCCGGCCGCCAGCGCGACGTTGTACGGGCCACCACCGAGCCGCGGCAGCAGCGCGCGCAGCCCACCGTCCACAGTGGAATCCAGGGGGTCGCCGGGAACCAGGTCGACCAGAGCTTCTCCGCCTACGACGATCACGCGGGGAGTTTAATGGAGTTGGGGCTGACAATTCCTGTCCGCTATTTGTCGAGCCCGCCGAGGAGCAGTTCACCCAGAGCGGTGAACGCTTCGGCGTCGGAGACGTCGATCCGCTGCCCGAGCACGCCGGTCTGGATGCCTTCGATGATGAGCCCGGTCATCTCGGCCACGAGCCGGGCGTGGACGTCGCGGAAGACGCCGTCGGCGACGCCCTTGTCGATGAACTGCCGGAGCCGCTGGGCGGCGAACCGGCTGTTGACCTGGTAGGCCTCGCGGGCCGGGCCGAACTCGGCGAGGTCGCGCATGAACGACGGCGACGCCCGGTTCAGGTGCTCGGCGACGCCGGCCAGGTACTCCCCGATGAGCTTGCGGGCGTCGTCGATCCCGGCGATCCGCTCCTCGATCCGCTCGCCGGCGCCCCGGAAGAAGTGGGTGACGACCTTGAAGGCGAGCTGCTCCTTGCTGGGCGCGAGGGCGTAGAGCGTCGACTTCGAGCAGCGGAGACGGCCGGCGAGGTCGTCGAGCGTGAAGCCGGCGAAGCCTTCGGCGAGGAAAAGCGCCTCGAGGTCACCGAGCAGGGCGCGCTGGCGCGCGGTCGGCCGTCGGCGGGGTTCGGGGGGCACAGCTTCACTATCTCCTACGTCTTCCGGCCACCCCAGGCCCGTCTTACTGTACTCTAATCGAGCCCACAGTACTGTTTTCAGTACCGTATTGCTCCGAGGCTTCGCCCCGGGCCGGGGGCTCCGCCACCCGGAACCCCCGCAAAGCCGCTGTTTTGGAGGACGACGATGCCCGCCGAACGCCTGCTGCCTTCATCGGAGGCCGACGAACTGGTCGCGCTGGCCCGCGAAATCGCCCGCGACGAGCTCGCCCCGCGCGCGGCAGCGGCCGAGGAGGCCGAGCAGTTCCCGCGCGAGCAGTTCCGCCTCCTGGGCAAGTCCGGCCTGCTGGGGCTGCCGTACCCCGAGCGCTGGGGCGGCGGTGACGTGCCGTACGAGGTGTACCTGCAGGCACTGGAGGAGATCGCGAGCGCGTGGATGACGGTCGGCGTCGGGCTGTCGGTGCACACGATGTCCTGCTACGCGCTGGCGCAGTGGGGCACGGACGAGCAGCGCGACGAGTGGCTGCCGGACATGCTCGAAGGCGGGATGCTGGGCGCGTACGCGTTGTCGGAGACGCAAGCGGGTTCGGATGCGGCCGCTTTGTCGACACGCGCACGTCTCGACGGATCGGACTACGTCGTGAACGGCACCAAGGCGTGGATCACGCACGCGGGAGTGGCGGACTTCTACACGACGATGGTCCGCACAGGTTCGGAAGAGATCTCCTGCCTGCTGGTCCCTTCCGCGACCGACGGCCTCACGGCGGCGCCGCGCGAACGCAAGATGGGCCTGACGGGATCCCCGACGGCCCAGATGATGTTCTCCGATGCCCGGGTGCCCGCTTCGCGGCTTGTCGGCGCTCCGGGCGACGGCCTCCGGATCGCACTGTCGTCGTTGAGCTCGGGTCGCCTGGGGATCGCGGCGTGCGCGGTGGGCTTGGCGCAGGCGGCGCTGGACGAAGCGGTGGCGTACGCGAAGGGGCGGCAGCAGTTCGGCCGGTCGATCATCGACTTCCAGGGGATCGAGTTCCTCCTGGCCGACATGGCGGCGACGGTGGAGTCATCCCGCGCGATGTACCTGGAGGCGGCGCGGCGCCGTGACCGCGGGTTGCCGTTCCAGCGTCAGGCATCGATCGCGAAGCTGGTGGCGACCGATGGGGCGATGAAGGTGACGACGGACGCGGTGCAGGTCCTCGGCGGGGCCGGGTACACGCGGGACTTCCCGGTGGAGCGGTACATGCGGGAGGCGAAGGTGCCCCAGATCTTCGAGGGCACGAACCAGATCCAGCGGCTGGTCATCGCCCGGGAGTTGAAAAAGGCTTGATCTTGGCACGCCGTGTCGTCCCTTCAGGCACGCGAGCCGACCCTCTGGGTACACGAACCGACCCTCCAGGCACCCGAGTTCGCCGGTCCGGCACGTGCTCCGACCGGCATCTCGTGTGATCAGGACCGGAACCAGCGTGATTGGAGCCGGATCTGACGTGATTGGGGCCGGAACTCGCGAGTTACGGCCCAGATCACGCGGGTCACGTCCCGGATCACGCGAGTTCCGGGTTCCCGGAGAGGCACCTACCGTGATTGGGAAGGCATCTTCCGTGATCAGAGGGGCATCTCGCGTGATTGCCGGGGCACCTCGCGTGAACAGACGGACGGCACGCCGGAACCGCCCGGTTACCGGCGTGCCGTCCGAAACTCAGCGGGTCTCGCGGTAGCGGCGGTCCTTCGACACGCCCTCGCCCCGAGTCTCGTCGAAGTGGTACACCTCGTCGCCCCGGATGAACACTCGCAAGGCCCGATTCATCACATCGAGCGGATCTCCGCTCCACAGCACCACGTCCGCGTCCAGGCCCGGCTTCAGTGACCCGATCTGGCCGTCGAGGCCCAGCATCGAGGCCGGGTTCACGGTCAGCGAACGCAGCGCCGTCGCCGGGTCGAGGCCGTCCTTGACCGCCAGGGCCGCCTGGTAGACCAGGAAGTTGATCGGGATCACCGGGTGGTCCGTCGTGATCGCGATCTTCACGCCCGCCCGCGCCAGGATGCCCGCGGACCGCAAAGTCCGGTTCCGCAGCTCCACCTTGGACTTCGTGGTGAACAGCGGCCCCAGGATCACCGGCACGTCGCGCGAAGCCAGCAGGTCCGCGATCAGGTGGCCCTCGGTGCCGTGGTTGATCACCAGCTTGTAGCCGAACTCGTCGGCCAGCCGCAGCGCCGTCACGATGTCGTCCGCGCGGTGGACGTGCTGGTCCCAGTACAGCTCGCCGTCGAGGACCTTCGACAGCGTCTCCATCGTCAGGTCGACCTCGTGCGGCTTGCCCTCGGCCTCCGCGTGCGCGCGCTTCGCCTGGTAGTTGCGGGCCTTGGTGAACGCCTCACGCAGGATCGCCGCGACGCCCAGCCGGGTCGACGGCGTCTGCTTCTTGTCGCCGTACACGCGCTTCGGGTTCTCGCCGAGCGCGCTCTTCACGCTGACGTGCTCCGCGAAGATCATGTCGAGGATGCTGCGGCCCCAGGTCTTGACGCCGATCGTCTGGCCGCCGATCGGGTTGCCCGACCCGGGCTTGATGACGACGCTCGTCACGCCGCCGGCCAGCGCGTCGTCGAAGCCGGGTTCGTACGGGTCGATGCCGTCGACGGCGCGGAAGCGGGCGCCGTTCGGGTCGGTCATCTCGTTCGTGTCGTTGCCCGACCAGCCTTCGCCCTCTTCGTGCACGCCGAGGTGCGCGTGGGCGTCGATGAAGCCCGGCAGCACCCAGGTGCCCGCCGCGTCGATCAGCTCGGCGTCCTCCGGGATGTCGACGTCCGCCTCGGTGCCGACCGCGACGATCTTGCCGTCGTCGATCAGGACCGTGCCGCCTTCGATGGGATCACCGTCGATGGGGACGACATGGCCCCCGACAATTGCCTTCGCCATAGTTCGCCACGCTAACGAACTCACTCGGGCGGCCGCACGCGGGCCTTCTCCAAGTGCACCAGTTCGTGGTTGTTCTCCGGCGTCCGGTGCGTCTCGCGATAGCCGTGCTTCGCGTACAGACGCAGCGGCCCGGCGCTCTTCGCCCCGGTGAACAGCCGGAAAACCGTCACCGACGGCGGGGCCGCCGACTCGGCGAAAGCCAGCAACCCGCCACCCAGGCCGCACCCCTGCCGGTCCGGTGCCACCACCAGCCGGCCGAGCACGCCGACCTCGCCCGTCACCGTCAGGCGCACCGCCGCGACCAACCGGTGGCTCTCCCGGATCCCCCAGGACAAACACGACGCAAGCGCCGCCCGCGTCTCGTCCAGGGTCTCCAGCAGCGGCGGCAGGTCCCAGTCGTCGTGCGCGCGGGCCTCGGTGAGGTACGCCGCGCGTTGCAGCGTCAGCACTTCGCCCGCGTCGGCCACGCCCAGCCGCTTCACCCGACTCGGATGCCCCAGCTGCCCGACCACGACGCCGCCGGCTCGAGCTCGATCAGGTCCGTGCCCGTGTTGAGCGCGTCCGCCGGGCAGGTCATCGGCTCGATCGCGACCGCGCGGCCGCGGCCGACCAGGTCGTCCGGGGTGAACACCTGCGCCCAGCGGAAGTCCGGGCCGGTCCAGACCACCAGCCGCTGGTCTTCGTGGCCCAGGACGAAGTGGTGCGTGCCGTCGTCGGCGGCCGACAGGGACCCGAACGCCGTGTCCAGGTCGACGCCCGCCAGCACCCGGCCGGCGCGGAAGTCGTACTCCGTGCCCTCGACGTCCTGCTCCGGCGCGTACGGCATCTGCTCGTCGCCCAGGTACGGCCGGACGCGGCTCGCGGGCAGCGTGAGAGTCAGCTCGTCGGTCGGGACGTCGCCGATCCGGAAGTACGGGTGCGTCCCGACGCCGACGCCGATCGGCTGCTCGCCCTCGTTGCGGATCTCGTGCGTGATGGTCAGCTCGCGCGGCGCGAGCTCGTACGTCACCGTCGCGCGCAGCGGCACCGGCCAGCCCGGCTGCACCTCGACGTCGACGGCCAGGGTGATCGACGACTCGGCGTGCTCCAGCAGCTCCCACTCGAGGTGGCGGGTCAGGCCGTGGATGGCGTTGCCGCGCGCCTCCTCGGTGATCTCGAGCTGCTGCTCCTCGCCCTGGAACGTCCACTTGCCGGCCTTCGTCCGGTTCGGCCAGGGCAGCAGGACCTGCCCGGCCCCCTTCGGCGGCTTCGCGTCTTCGGGGAACTCTTCGACGTACGGCACTCCGCCGACCTCGAACGCGCGCAGCCCCGCGCCGATCTCGGTGACGACGGCGCGCGCGTTGCCGCGGGTGATCTCGAACTGCTGACCGGTCGGGTTGCCCATGCAACGACCTTACCGAGACCCATATTCACTAGACCGGTCGTCATAGTTTGAGCTACAGTCGGCGCCATGGTCCGTCGCACCGACACGCGGCAGCGGATGCTCGACACCGCCGCCGACCTGTTCCACTCGCAGGGCTACCACGCCACCGGCCTCACCCAGCTGATCACGGCCGGGGGCGCACCGAAGGGGTCGCTCTACTTCCACTTCCCCGGCGGCAAGGAGCAGCTCGCCGCCGAAGCCGTCCGGCTTTCCAGTGAACGCACGGGCGCGCTCCTCGAAGCGATCCTGCGCGACGCGCCCGACGCCGTGACCGCGATCGACCGCACCGTCGAAGCGCTCGCGAGCTTCCTGACCGAATCGGACTTCCAGCGCGGGTGTCCACTCGCGACGGTCGCGCTCGACGCCGCCGCGGAGAGCGAACCGATCCGCGAAGCCTGCGCCGCGGGCTACTCGTCGTGGCACGAAGTGCTGGCCGCTTACTTCGGCGCACAACAGCTTTCCGCCGAACGCTCGGACGAGCTGGCCACCGTGGTGCTCGCCGCGATCGAAGGCGGCCTGCTGCTGGCCCGCACCCGCCGTGACCTCGCGCCGCTGCGCGCCGTCGCCACCCACCTGCACGCCACCCTCGACCGGGAGTTCTCCTGATGCGCGTCCACCACCTGAACTGCGGCACCCTGCGCCCGCTCGGCGGCGGGCTGATCGACGGACGGCCGGGCCTGTTCCGGCGCGCCACCATGGTCTGCCACTGCCTGCTCCTGGAGACGGACACGGGACTCGTGCTCGTCGAGACCGGCATGGGCACACCGGCCGCCGTCGACCGGAACGCCTGGCTGGGCGCGGGTTTCGTCCGCCAGTCGAACCCGGTCGAAGATCCCGCGCAGACCGCGATCGCCCAGATCCGCGCGCTCGGCTTCGACCCCGCCGACGTCCGCGACATCGTGCTGACCCACCTCGATCTCGACCACGCGGGCGGGCTCATCGACTTCCCGTGGGCGCGCGTGCACGTCTACGCCGAGGAGCTGCGGGCCTTCCAGCAACCGCGTGACGCCGCCGAACGCGGCCGCTACCGCACGATCCAGTTCGCCCACGGTCCACAATGGACGTCCTATGCGGACACCGGCGAACCGTGGTTCGGCTTCGACGCGGTCCGGCAGCTCGACGGCCTCCCGCCGGAGGTCCTGCTGGTCCCGCTCTCCGGCCACACGCGCGGCCACGCGGGCGTCGCCGTCGACACCGGCGAAGGCTGGCTGCTCAACGCCGGCGACTCGTACTTCTTCCACGGACAGGTCGACGCCACCCCGCGCTGCCCGCCCGGCTTGAAGTGGTTCGAGGGCCGCGTGGAGACGGTCAAGGGTGCCCGGCTGGACAATCAGCGCCGCCTGCGCCAGCTTGTGCAGGAGCACGGCGACGAGGTGACCGTCTTCGCCGCGCACGACGAGACCGACTTCCGCCGGCTGAGCTCCAGGAGCAGGGTATGAAGGTGAAGGTGCACCACCTGAACTGCGGATCGATGCGTCCGGCGGGCGGCAAGCTGCTCGACGGCGAGCCCGGCCTGCTGCGGCGGGCGGAGCTGGTCGCGCACTGCCTGCTGATCGAGACCGGCGGCAGCCTGGTGCTGGTCGACACCGGGTTCGGCGCCCAGGCCGTGGCCCGCCCCGGCGAGTGGCTGGGCCGGCCGTTCATGGCGATGGTCGGCGCCCGGCTGGAAGCCGCCGAGACGGCCGTCGCGCAGATCCGGGCGCTCGACCTCGACCCCGCCGACGTCCGGCACATCGTCGCGACGCACCTCGACGTCGACCACGCGGGCGGGCTGGCGGACTTCCCGAACGCCGTCGTGCACGTCCGCGCCGAGGAGCACCGGGCGGCGACGTCCCCGGCGAACGCGGCCGAAAAGAACCGCTACCGCGCGGCGCAGTTCGCCCACCGCCCGCTGTGGAGCACGTACGACGAGCTGGGCGAGCCGTGGTTCGGCTTCGAGGCGGTCCGGTCGCTCAAGGGCCTGCCGGAGGAGATTCTGCTGGTCCCGCTCACGGGCCACACGCGCGGCCACACGGGCGTCGCGGTCGACACGGGCGACGGCTGGCTGCTGCACGCCGGCGACGCGTACTTCTTCCACGGCCAGCTGGACCCGGTCGCGCCGCACTGCCCGCCCGGCATGACGGCGTTCCAGAACCTCGTCCAGACACTGCGCAAGCCGAGGCTGGCGAACTTGGCGCGGCTGCACGAACTCGCGCGCGAGCACCAGGACGAGGTCACGGTGTTCTCGGCGCACAGCCCAGTGGAGCTGGCGGCCCTGCGCCGGTGAGCGTCAGCTCGCGTCGAGGGCCTGCTTGACCAGCGGCGCCATCTGCTCCGGCGTCATCTTCGCCGGGCCGGTGTAGTTGACCAGCACCGGCGTGCCCGAGACCAGCTCCGCCGAGGCGAGGGTGGCCGTCTTCTGCTCGTCGACGTAGTAGACGGCGCCGTCCGGGAAGCCGGCGACGTCCTTCGCGCCCGGCTTCGCCTTCTTGATCGAGGCCACCATCTCGCCCGGCTTGCCCTCGCGGCCTTCGTAGCGGGTCACCGCGAGCGCGCCCGCGGCCTTGCCGTTCAGCTGGTACTCGCAGCTGCGGGCCTTGCCGCCGTTGGCCGTGGTGTCCTGAACCGGGCCCGCCACCGCCTGGAGGTTGTCCAGGAACAGCGCCTTCGACACCGCGGCGGCGGGCAGCAGCTTGCACGGGTCCAGCACCGCCGCCGCGGCGGGGTCGGCGCTCGAACTCGGCTTGGGCGCGGACGAGGGCTTCGACGGCGAAGGCGTCTTCGACGGCTCGTCGCCCGAGGAGCAGGCGGTCAATGCGGCAAAAGCGACCAAAACGACGGCGAGGGTACGCATACCGGGCACCCTAGTCCGAACGGCCTACGCGGTGGGCGCCCGGTATCGCCAGAACGCCGGGAGCAGGAACATCGACGCGCACACCGCCACGATGACCAGCAAGCCGCCGACGCTCGCCGCGGCCGCCGTGCCGAACGCGGCCGCGCCCCAGCCGTGGACCAGGTCGGCGATCCGCGGGCCGCCGGCGACCACGACCGTGAACACACCTTGGAGCCGGCCGCGCATCTCGTCGGTGGTCGCGACCTGCAGGATCGCCATCCGGTAGACGGCGCTGACCATGTCGGCCGCGCCGGCCGCCGCCATGAAGAGGACCGCGAGCCACAGCGAATGCGCGAGCCCGAACGCCGCCACCGCCGCGCCCCACGCACAGATCGAGATGACGACCGCGACGCCCTGGCGCTGGATGCGTGTGAGCCAGCCGGAGAACAGGCCGATCAGCATCGCGCCGGCGGGCAGGGCGGCGTAAAGCCAGCCGAGGGCGGGGCCGCCGCCGGGTGGATCGCCGAACGTGCGTTCGGCCATCTCCGGGATCAGCGCGCGTGGCATGCCGAAGACCATCGCGATGATGTCGGCGACGAACGAGGCGAGCAGCACCTTCTTCGTCGCGAGGTACCGGAAGCCCTCGACGACGTCGCTGACGCCCGCGCGCCGGGACGGGCCGTTGAGCGGCGGGAGGGCCGGCAGCCGCCAGACCGCGAGCAGCGTGATCGTGAGGGCGACGACGTCGATGAGGTAGAGCGTCGAGAGGCCGAGGACCGGGATGAGCGCCCCGGCGAGCAGCGGCCCGAAGACGGCGCCGAAGGTCGACATGGTCGAGCTCAGCGCGTTGGCCGACGGCAGCAGTTCACCGGGGACGAGCCGCGCGACGACGGCGCCGCGCGTGGGCATGTTGATCGCGAAGAGCGCCTGGTTGACGGCCAGGAGAGCGAGGACGAGCCACACCGAGCCGAAGTTCAGGAACGCCTGCAGCCAGAGCAGCGCGGAGGTGATGGCGACGAGGACGTTGGTGACGACGAGCAGCTTCCGCCGATCGACGGCATCGGCGACGGCGCCGCCCCAGAGCCCGAAGACCAGCAGCGGCACGAGGGCGACGAGCCCGGTGAGACCGACGTAGGCGGAGGAGCCCGTGAGGTCGAAGACCTGCTTGGGCACGGCGACGGCGGTCAGCTGGGTGCCGACAGCGGTGACCACAGTGGACAGCCAGAGCCGCCGGAAGGCCGGGATCTTCAGCGGCCGGGTGTCGACGATGATGCGCCCGAGGAGCTTGCGGACACCGTTTCGACGGGGCGGCAAGGTCTCGGGCTCAGAGGTCACAACGGATGAGTTTAGCTCGGCTAACTATCTGGGGTCGCGTGATTTCCGTCGCCCGGGAGAGCGCCCCAATGTGGCCTTCGGTGCGTCAGACGCAACCAAGGCGGCCTTCGGTGCGTGAGACGCAACCAAGGCCGCCTTGGGGCGCTGGAACCTAAGGCGCCACGCGCTCGATGGTCCACCCGTCGTCGTTCCGGACGTACCGGAGCCGGTCGTGCATCCGGTCCTCGCGCCCCTGCCAAAACTCGACCAAGTCAGGCCGGATCCGCCAGCCGCCCCAGTGGGGCGGCGCCGGGATCTGCTCGACGTCCGCGAACCGGCGCTCGATGCCGCTCAGCGCGTTGTCCAGCGCCCGCCGGCCGTCGACCACCCGGGACTGCGGGGACGCCCACGCCCCCAGCTGCGAACCGCGGGGGCGCTGGGCCCAGTACTCCGCCGTCTCCTTGACGCCGACCTTTTCGACCTCGCCGCGGACGTGGACCTGGCGGTGCAGCGCGTACCAGGGGAACGTCACCGACGCGTACCGCGTCGCCGTCAGGTCGTGGCTCTTCTCCGACGTGTAATTCGTGTAGAACACGACTCCGCGCTCGTCGAGGCCCTTGCACAGCACCGTGCGGGACGACGGCCGGCCTTCGGCGTCCGCCGTCGCCAGCACCATCGCGTTCGGTTCGGCGATCCCGGCCGCGACTGCCTGGTTCAGCCAGCCCTGCAGCTGATCGGTCCAGGTGGCCGCCAGCGCGGATTCGTCGAACGCGGCACCGTCGTAGGCCACGCGCATTCCCGGCAGGCGAACTACGGCGTCTTCCACCTGATCCTTGATCTCCGGCATCATCGCCAAACCTCCACGCCCGGTCGGGGCATCAGTCGACTTCGGCCTTAGGCACGTTAGGGCCTTCCGAGCTGCGGCGGAACCCACTGAACGGTGACACCCGCCACGACCTCGGCGCCACCAGCCCGTAACCGCTGGACAACAAGCCGTAACCCCCGCGTTACCCGCCGGACCAGGATCGATACAGGACGCACCTACCTTCGGCCCGTTCCCCACCACCCCGGAGGCAGGCATGACCGAGACCCTGTCGAACGCCGAAGAAAGCGCCCCACCGAAACGCCGGTACGCCCCGCTCGCGGCCAACGAAAACCGCGAGGACTACTCACTGCGCTTCGCCGCCCATTCGTTCCGGAAGTGGTCGCCGTTCGTGGTCGCGACGACCGCGCTGGGCGGCATCGCCTACCTCGCCGACTTCGCGATCGGGGCCAGCATCGTCCTCTCCTACGGCTTCACGTCCGGGGTCCTCGCGATCCTCGCCGCGGCCGTCGTCATCTTCGGGACCGGCGTGCCCATCGCGGCCGCCTGCGCGAAGTCCGGAGTGGACATGGACCTGCTGACCCGCGGAGCCGGCTTCGGCTACCTCGGGTCGACGCTGACGTCGCTCGTCTACGCGAGCTTCACCGTCATCTTCTTCTCGCTCGAAGGCTCGATCATGGGTCAGGCCTTCGAGCTGGCCCTCGGCATCCCGCTGCCGATCGGCTACCTCCTCGCGACGCTGATCGTGCTGCCCTTCGCGCTCTACGGCATGGGCGCGGTCGCGAAGATGCAGACCTGGACGCAGCCGCTGTGGATCGCCGGCCTGGTGCTCCCGTTCGTCGTCGTACTGGTCCGCGAGCCGGGCAAGTTCGCCGAGTTCACCCACTTCGCGGGCACCGAGGGCGCCGGCGCCGGGTTCTCCGCCATCGGGTTCGGCTTCGGCATGGGCGTCGCGCTGTCGCTGATCGGGCAGATCGGCGAGCAGGCCGACTACCTGCGGTTCATGCCCGAGAAGACGGCGGAGAACAAGCGGTCGTGGTGGACCGCGGTGCTCGCCGCCGGACCCGGCTGGGTGATCCTCGGCGCCGCGAAGCAGATCGGCGGCGCGCTGCTGGCGTTCCTCGCGCTCGGCGTCGTCGGGAAGACGCACGCGCTCGAACCGATCGCGCCGTACCTCGAAGCGGTGAAGCCCGCGCTCGGCCCGGTGGCGCTGACGTTCGCCGCGCTGTTCGTCGTCGTCTCGCAGATCAAGATCAACACGACGAACGCGTACTCCGGCTCGCTGTCGTTCGCGAACTTCTTCTCCCGCGTGCTGCACAAGCACCCGGGCCGGGTCTGGTACGTGCTCGTGAACTGCGGGATCGCGCTCGCGCTGATGGAGTTCGGCGCGTTCGGGTTCCTGAACAAGATCCTCGGCTTCTACTCGAACGTCGCGATCGCGTGGATCGGCGCGGTGTGCGCGGACCTGGTGATCGCGAAGCCGCTGGGGCTTTCGCCGAAGTACATCGAGTTCAAGCGGGCGTACCTGCACAAGATCAACCCGGTCGGGTTCGGCTCGATGGTCGTCGCGTCGACGGTGTCGATCGTGGCCTACTTCGGGGCGTTCGGCGAGTTCCTGGCCGCGTTCCGCCCCTTGCTCGCCCTGGTCATCGCCGTCGTGCTGGTGCCGGCGCTGGCCGTGGCCACCCGCGGGAAGTACTACCTGGCCCGGCCGAACACGGTCGCCGGCCCGGACGTCGACGCCGACCTGCGGGCGACGCACGCCTGCTCGGTCTGCGGCGATCCGTACGAACTGCCGGACGTCGCCGACTGCGCGAAGCAGGACGGCCCGATCTGCTCGCTGTGCTGCACGCTCGACAACACCTGCCACGACGTCTGCCAGACGACGGGCCCGGTCTCGCTCGGGATGCCCGCGCCGCGCCAGGCGTAAAGTCCGTCAAGGCCCGCTCACCCGCGTCCGCAGCGGGTGAGCGGGCCTTCACGTTCGCCGGGCGTCCCCCCGTGCCCCCGCCCGGCTTGACTGTTCCACGCCGGAGCGGGCGCCGGGGTTGCCCGGCAGTTCCAAGATTTTTTCCGGCCGCATGATGGCCGACAGCATCATCGCCCGGAACTCCGCGCCGATCTCTTCGACCGGCAGCGGCGGGTCGTGCGCCTGCCATTCCCGCAGCAGCCCGGTCCCCGCTCCGACCAGTGCGATCGCCGTCAGCCGGTAGTCCCGCTTGGGCGCGACGCCGTGCTCCGCGGCCCGGGTCGCTTCGGCGGCGATGAAGTTCGCCCAGCGGTCGACCCACACCTGGTGCTGCGCCTCGAGCTCAGGACTCACGCCGACCGCTTCGACGTAGTTGAGGCGCGGCATCCGCGGATCCACGGTGACCGTCGCGATGAAGACGTCGAGCAGCGTCGAGATGCGGGTGAGCGCGTCGGCGTCGGCGACCTTGTCGAGCTCCGCGGTGACGTGCGCGAGCGCCAGGCTGTTGATCTGGTCGTGGAGGGTGCGGAGCACGTCCTCCTTGCCGGTGAACTCCTCGTAGAAGTTCCGGGTCGACACACCGGCACGGGCGCACACGTCGGTGATCTTCGTGTGCCGGAAGCCGGTCGAGGTGAAGAGCTCGAGGCCGGCCGTGAGCAGGCGAGCACGGCGATCGGCGCGGCGTTGCTCGGGTGCGACGCCGCCGTACGTGCGAGCCACCGGTTCTCTCCTCCTTCCGAGGGATTGCCAGATCCTACCCGGGTGACTACTTTGTGAAAATCTCGATTACCAACGGTTCGCCGGAGAGGCCGCAGGGGGTCTTCTCCGGCGAACGGGTCACGCGAAGGGGCGCAGGGCCGTGACCGCGTCCGGCGCGAGCGACGTCGTCAGCGTGCCGCCCGCGGCGAGCGGGGTCCGCGACCACCACTCACCCGACGCCGCCGGCAGGTCCGGGCCGCCGACCACCAGGTCCGTCGCCAGCACCCGGCGGTCCGCCAGCACCGCGAGGCTGGAGTCCAAAGTGGAATCCCCGATCGACAACGTCTGGCGCAGCACCGGCGCGGAACCCCGCGTGACGTGCGAAGACGTCGTCAGCGACCCCGGGCGTTCCCCGGCCCGCCCCAGCACCAGCACCTCCCGCGTGTGCAGGTAGGCGTCGGCCGCGAGGGAAGCGCGGAACACAGCCGTGTGCCGGGCACGCGCGGTGATCACCGTCGGCTCGGGCAGGTACTCCACCGAGCCACCTTCCTCGACGACCAACGAAACCGTCGACACCGAACCTTCGCCGTGCAGACCGGGCAGGGCGAGCGTGGCCGCGACACCGGAGAGACGCAGCGAAGCACCCGGACCGACGTGGACGGAAAGCAGCAGGTCGTCCCCGCCCAACGGCGACGTCGCCGAGTTGACGAGGTGCACCACCGCCAGCGGACCGCGGCCCCGGCGCGGGAACAACGTCAGCGGCGCCATCGACCGCAGCTCGCGCAGCACCGTCCGCGTGCCGTCGAAGCACGCCGTCAGCCGGGCGTGGGCCTTCACAGCAGTGAACGCACCCACTCGGCGACCGCCGGCGCGTCCGGGGTGTCCACAAGGGACTGCGTGATGACCGGCAGCGGCCCCCGCATCCGGTGCGCGTCCGACGTCATCACGTCCATGTCCGCGCCGACCAGGTGCGCGATGTCGATCTTGTTGATCACCAGCAGGTCCGCCGTCGTGACGCCGGGGCCGCCCTTGCGCGGCACCTTGTCACCGCCCGCGACGTCCACCACGAAGATCTGGCTGTCGGCCAGCCCGCGGCTGAACACCGCCGTCAGGTTGTCGCCGCCGCTTTCGATGATCACCAGGTCCAGCGCCGGGAACTTCTCCTCCAGCCGCTCGACCGCGTCCAGGTTCGCGGTGATGTCGTCGCGGATCGCGGTGTGCGGGCACGCACCCGTCTGCACCGCTTCGATCCGGGCGGGGTCCAGGACTCCGGCCCGCCGCAGGAAGTCCGCGTCCTCGGTGGTGTAGATGTCGTTGGTGACGACCGCCAGGTTGATCTCGTCACCCAAGGCGCGGCACAAGGCGGCGGTCAGCGCCGTCTTGCCCGATCCGACCGGGCCGCCGATGCCGATCCGGTACGCGCGCCCGGCCGCCGGCGCCGCGTCGTAGTGGTCCGGCTCGGCGGCCGTCGGGTCGAAGTTGACCGGGTGGACGTGGCCGTGCCCGTGTCCGTGCTCAGCTGGCAAAGAGACGCACCTCTTCCTGGTGGTGCCGGGCGTGCGCCTCGGCGAACAGATCCAACGCCGGTGACCCCGGCGACGGCAGCGACGCCGGGTCGTCCCCCGCCACGGCCGCCGCTTCCTCCGCGACCGACCGCAGGTCGAGACGGGCGACGACGGCGTTGACCGCGAAGGGGTCCAGCCCCAGCAGCCGGACCACGGCACTCGCCGGCCCGCTCACCGCGAGGTAGGCCACGGCCATCGCGGCGTCGTACGGCGACCCGCCCGCGACGCCGACCAGCGCGCCCAGCACCACCGGGTGGTGCGGCCGCGGCGTCTCCGCCAGCAACGCGTCCAGAACCGGAGACGGCCAGGCGATCCGGCCGGCCCGGGCGGTCCCCCGGCCCTGTGCGCGCGAGGCCTCTCGTTGCGCGAGCGACGGCGTCCGCGCGTCCAGTTCGGCATCGAGCACGGCCCAATGTCCACTAGGGACTTCTCGTGCGGCGGCATGGGCGGAGGCAGCAGCGAAGACCGCCGCCAGCAATCCCGCCGTCCGCAACCGTCCGGAAAGGAATCCCGGCAGGTCGCGCACCGAAGTCACCAGCCGGCGGGCGACTACCTCCTCCAGCCCGCCACTGTGGACGTGCCCGCCGCCGGGGAAGCGGGAGTCCGCGAGGATCAGCGCCGAGAGGTCCATCAGACGGTGCCCATCAAAAGAGGAAGTAGCGTTGGGCCATCGGCAGTTCCGTCACCGGCTGCGGCTCGATCAGCTCGCCGTCGACGTGCACCGCGAAGCTGTCCGGCTCGACGCGGACGTCCGGCGTGGCGTCGTTGAGCACCATGTCCGCCTTGGTCCGCGCCCGCGTGTTCGACACGGCGACCAGCGGTCGCGTGATGCCGAACGTCTCGCGCAGTCCACTGTCCAATGCGGACGGCGCGACGAAGTGCAGGCTCAGCGCCGCACCGATGTTCGCGCCGAACATCGGGCGGGCCATGACCGGCTGCGGCGTCGGGATGGACGCGTTCGCGTCGCCCATCGCCGCCCACGCCGGAAAGCCGCCCTTGAGGACGACGTGCGGCCGGACGCCGAAGAACTTGGGCTCCCACAGCACCAGGTCGGCGAGCTTGCCGACCTCGACCGAGCCGATCTCGGTCTCCATGCCGTGTGCGATGGCCGGGTTGATCGTGTACTTGGCGACATAGCGACGCGCGCGCAGGTTGTCGGCCGCGCCGTCGCCGGGCAGGGCACCACGACGCCGTTTCATGACGTGCGCGGTCTGCCACGTCCGGATGATCACCTCGCCGATCCGGCCCATCGCCTGCGAGTCCGAGCTCATCATCGAAATGGCGCCCAGGTCGTGCAGCACGTCCTCGGCGGCGATCGTCGACGGCCGGATCCGGCTCTCGGCGAACGCGAGGTCCTCGGGCACCGACGGGTTGAGGTGGTGGCAGACCACCAGCATGTCGAGGTGCTCGTCGAGCGTGTTGGCCGTGTGCGGCCGGGTCGGGTTGGTCGACGACGGCAGGATGTTCGGCAGCGAGACGACCTCGATGATGTCCGGCGCGTGCCCGCCACCGGCCCCTTCGGTGTGGTACGCGTTGATCGAGCGGCCGCCGATGGCGTCCACAGTGGACTCCAGGAAGCCCGCTTCGTTGAGCGTGTCGGTGTGGATCGCGACCTGCACGCCGGACTCGTCGGCCACGGTCAGGCAGGCGTCGATCGCCGCGGGTGTCGTGCCCCAGTCCTCGTGCAGCTTGAAGCCACCCGCGCCCGCCGCCAGCTGCTCACGCAGCGCCTCCTGCCGGACGGTGTTCCCCTTGCCCAGCAACAGGACGTTGACCGGGTAGCCGTCCATGGCGGACAGCATCCGGCCGAGGTTCCACGCGCCGGGCGTGACGGTCGTGGCCTTCGTGCCCTCGTTGGGCCCGGTGCCGCCCCCGACCAAAGTGGTCAGTCCCGCGGCCAGCGCCGTGTCGACGAGCTGCGGGCAGATGAAGTGGACGTGGCAGTCGATGCCGCCGGCGGTGAGGATCTTGCCGTTGCCGGCCAGGACCTCCGTCGACGGCCCGATGACCAGGGCCGGGTCGACGCCGTCCATCGTGTCCGGGTTGCCGGCTTTGCCGATGCCGACGATCCGGCCGTCGCGCACGCCGACGTCGGCCTTGACGACACCCCAGTGGTCGAGGACGACCGCGCCGGTGATGACCAGATCGGGCGCGCCCTCGGCGCGCGTCGCCATCCCTTGGCCCATCGACTCGCGGATGACCTTGCCGCCGCCGAAGAGCACCTCGTCGCCCGAGCCGCCGGCCCCCATCGAGCGGTCCTCGGTGACCTCGATCAGCAGGTCCGTGTCGGCGAGCCGGATGCGGTCGCCGGTGGTCGGGCCGAACAGCTCGGCGTAGCGCTCGCGGTCGATCTGCGGCATTTCAGAACTCTCCCGAAAATTCGGACCGCAAGCCCGGAACTCGGCGCGCTCCGGCGAGCGGAACAAGATCGACTTCCCGTTCGACGCCAGGTTCGAATCGCACCGACGTGCCGGCCGGGACGTCGAGCCGGTGCCCGCGGGCGGCGTCGCGGTCGAATTCGAGGCCCGGGTTCACCGCCGCGAAGTGGTAGTGCGAGCCGACCTGGACCGGCCGGTCGGCGAGGTTGCGCACGAGCAGCCGGACGCGCGGGCGGCCGGGGTTCAGCTCGACCGGCTCGGCGCCGGGGATGATCTCACCTGGGTGCATCCGGCCCTCCTCAGACGATCGGGTCGTGCACGGTGACGAGCTTCGTGCCGTCCGGGAAAGTGGCTTCGACCTGCACGGATTCGACCATCTCCGGCACGCCGTCGAGCACCTGCGCCCGGGAGAGCACGGTCCGGCCACTGGCGACGAGCTCACTGACGGTGCGCCCGTCGCGGGCCCCTTCGAGGACGTGGTCGGTGATCAGCGCGACCGCTTCCGGGTAGTTCAGCCGGACGCCGCGGTCCAGCCGCTTCCGCGCGACGTCGGCCGCCACGTGGATCAGCAGCTTGTCGCGCTCCTGCGGGCTGAGGTGCATCGCTCAGGTCTATCACCCGGACCACGGTCCCGCGTGGTTCGGAAACATACCTTTAACCTGGGCTTCGTCACACTGCGTACCGAAAATTCTCCGGCCGTACAGCCTCGGTGACTGAATCGTTCTCGTAATCGTGACCGAAACCACCGCATCTTTCGATTGCCCCCCGGCGATCGAGGGAGCAAGGTCTATCCATCCGTGCGATGGTGCGCGCTTTCCGTGCGCTATTCCGTCCGCGCGAGCACCACCACCAAGACGGGGAAGAAAGCGCACCGAAAGGTTCCGCGAAACAGTGACTACCTCCACGATCACCAAGCCACAGCCGTCCGGCGAACCCGACGACGGCTTCCGACCGGGTCTGGAGGGCGTCGTCGCCTTCCACACCGAGATCGCCGAACCCGACCGGGACGGCGGTGCGCTGCGGTACCGCGGCGTCGACATCGAGGACCTCGCCGGCAAGGTGACCTTCGGTGACGTATGGGGCCTCCTCGTGGACGGCCGGTTCGGCCACGGCCTCCCGCCCGCCGAGCCGTTCCCGCTGCCGGTGCACACCGGCGACGTCCGGGTCGACGTCCAGGCCGCGCTGGCCATGCTCGCGCCGATCTGGGGCTACCGCCCGCTGCTCGACATCACCGACGAAGAAGCCCGTGAGCAGCTCGCCCGCGCCTCGGTGATGGCGCTGTCCTACGTGGCGCAGTCGGCCCGCGGCATCGGCCAGCCCGCCGTGCCACAGACCCGCGTCGACGAGGCCCACTCGATCACCGAGCGGTTCCTGATCCGCTGGCGCGGCGAGCCGGACCCCGCGCACGTCAGGGCGCTCGACGCCTACTGGGTGTCGGCCGCCGAGCACGGCCTCAACGCGTCGACCTTCACCGCCCGCGTCATCGCGTCCACCGGGGCCGACGTCGCGGCGGCCATGTCCGGTGCCATCGGCGCGATGTCCGGCCCGCTGCACGGCGGTGCCCCGGCGCGCGTGCTGCCGATGATCGAAGAGGTCGAGCGCACCGGTGACCCGGCGGGCCTGGTCAAGGGCATCCTCGACCGCAAGGAACGCCTGATGGGCTTCGGCCACCGCGTCTACCGCGCCGAGGACCCGCGGGCCCGCGTGCTGCGCCGGACCTGCAAGGAGCTCGGCGCGACCCGCTACGAAGCGGCCGTCGCGCTGGAGCAGGCGGCGCTGAAGGAGCTGCGCGAGCGCCGTCCGGACCACCCGATCGAGACGAACGTCGAGTTCTGGGCCGCGGTCATCCTGGACTTCGCGCAGGTGCCGCCGCACATGATGCCGTCGATGTTCAGCTCGGCGCGCACCGCCGGCTGGGCCGCGCACATCCTGGAGCAGAAGCGCACCGGCCGTCTGGTGCGCCCTTCCGCGAAGTACGTCGGCCCGGCGCCCCGCACGCCCGAGGACGTCGAGGGCTGGGAACTGGTCACCAAGCACTGACCCCGCGCCGGAGGCGGCACTTTCGTGGGGAAAGTGTTCCGGAGGTAAACCCTCCGCATTACTTCACCCGAAAGTGTTGCCTCCTTCGTGGGCCATGGTGACGCTGAGCATGGCCGTGAGCTGGTCGACCAGCCAGGTGTCCAGGTGCTCGCGCGGGAGCGTGCGCTCTTGGAGCCAGCTGAGCAGAGCGCCTTCGACTACCGCCGTCCAGCAGCGCAGGGTCAGGGACAGCAGCGGCGAGGGGTCGGTGACGCCGAGGGCGTCCAGGATCAGGGCCACCGCGCGGTTGCGGACCTCGTCGATCGCCGCGTCCGTTTCGGACGTCGCGATCACCGATCCGCTGCGCAGCAACGCGATGTAGCCCGCGCGGTAGTGGTCGGCGACGTCGATCAGGCCGCGGACGGCCGCGCACAGCCGCGCCTCCGGCGGGCCCTCCTCGAGACCGGCCAGGCCGTCGATGAGCCCGTCGGTGACCGTGCGCAGTGCCTCCACCTGCAGCTCGCGCAGGCTCGAGAAGTACCGGTAGAACAACGGCCGCGACACCTCGGCGCGCACGACGATGTCGTCCACGGTGACCAGCTCCGGCGCCCGCGAGCCGAACAGGTCGAGTGCGGCGCGGATCAGGTCGTCACGGCGGGCCTGCGGCGACATCCGCCGCGGCCGGCTCACGGCGTCAGGTCCAGCTTCGCCGCCGCGCGCAGCAGTCCCGGCGTCAGTCGCGAAAGGACCAGCGCGGCCTTGGCCTCCGGAGTGGACGGTGCGATCGCGGTGTCCTTCTCCACGGCCCGCAGGATGTCCTTCGCCACGCCTTCCGGACCGAACCCACGCCGGGCGTAGAGCTTCGAGCTCTGCTGCTGACGCCGTCGCTGCTCCTCTTCGGACACTCCCACGAACCGCGTGGTGTTCGTGATGTTCGTCTTCACGATGCCCGGGCACACCGCCGTGACACCGATGTGGTGCTCGGCCAGCTCGGCGCGCAGGCAGACGCTCAGCGTCAGCACGGCGGACTTCGTCGTGGCGTAGGCGGTGAGGATCTTCGACGGCAGGTAGGCGGCGGCCGACGCGAGGTTGACGATCTGGCCGCCTTCGGCGCGCTCGGCAAGCATCGGCGCGAAGGCGCGGCAGCCGTGGATCACGCCCCAGAGGTTGACGTCGATGACGCGTTCCCAGTCTTCGACGGACGTGTCGAGGAACGGGCCCGACATGCCGATCCCGGCGTTGTTGACCACGATGTCCGGGACGCCGTGGTTCTCGCGCACATCGCGAGCGAAGCGGTGCACGGCCTCGCCGTCACTGGAGTCCACTGTGTACTCCGCGATGCCGTGGTCTCCCAGCAGCTTCAGGGTTTCCGCGGCCGCCGCCGGATCGATGTCGGTGATGACGAGGTCGGCCCCTTCGGCGGCGAACGCGAGGGCGGTGGCCCGGCCGATCCCGCTGCCCGCGCCGGTGACGACGACCAGCTTGTGCTCGAACCGGCCGGCGCCCACCCGCGACTTCTTCAAAGCCCGGCTCTCGGCGCCGGTTTCGGCGTACTCGATCAGCTCGGCCGCGGCGCGCGCGACCACCGCCGGCTTGGCGCGGGTCACCCAGTGCGTCCCGGCGATCGGGCGGATCCGCAGGTCCGGCACCCAGCGCGCGATCTCCGTCTGCAGCGGCGTGGTGACGTAGGCGTCCCCGGTCGGCGCCAGGACCTGCACCGGGACGTCGGCGGCGCGGGGCGCGGGGCGGGACAGCCGGGTGAACATGTTGGCGCGGTAGAGCTCGAGGCCGTGCAGGCCGTCGCTCTTGTCCGGCTTCGCGGCGTCGGGCTCCATGCGCTGGATCTGCTTGCCCAGCAGACCGGTGCGCCACAGCAGATCCGGGATCAACGGCACCTGGAACGCGAGGATGTACCACGAGTGGAGGAACTGGCTCAGGGCGTTCTTGAGCCGCTTCGGCGTCGGGCGGGTGAGCTGCGCGCGGAACCACGCGCCGGCGTGGTCGAGGCTCGGGCCGGAGATCGACGTGTAGGACGCGATCCGGCCGGGCAGGCCGGCTCCGGTGACGGCGTGCCAGGTCTGGATCGAACCCCAGTCGTGGGCGACGAGGTGAACCTTGCCGTGCGGCTGCACCTCGTCGACGACCGCCCGGAGGTCGTCGGCCAGCTGGTCCAGCCGGTAGGACGCGCGTCCCGGGGGCTTGTCCGACTGTCCGGCGCCACGGACGTCGTAGGTGACGACCCGGTGTTTCGCGCGCAGCTCGGCGGCTACTCCACCCCACATCGAGCTGTTGTCGGGGTAGCCGTGCACGAGCACGACCGTGGGCCCGTCTTCGCGGCCTTCGACGTGGACCGAGAGGCGGACACCGTCACTGGCGGTCACCCACTTGTGAGACATTCTGTCATGTTAGACAACTTGTCAACAGTACGATTCACCCACGCGGCGGCTGGTGGCCGGATGGCGTTCATGCATCCGACGCGATTTCGCTTGTATGACAGCGTTTTCGTGGTTCCACGGGAAACCGAGCGGCCCGGCTGACGACTCTGTCCACCGTTCGATGGACACCGGGATTCAGCTGAGCGTTGCTCCCCATCGAGACCGGGGACGGCCAGGCTGTAAGCCATGACCCCAGCAGTGAGCGTGCGCGGCCTGCGCAAGCAGTACCCCGGTCACCTCGCGGTGGCCGGGCTCGACCTGGACATCGCCCGGGGCGAGGTCTTCTCCCTGCTCGGCCCGAACGGCGCCGGCAAGACCACGACCGTCGAGATCCTCGAAGGCCACCGGCAGCGGACCGACGGCGAGGTCACCGTCCTCGGCGAGGACCCCGGCAAGGCCGGGCGGGCCTGGCGGTCGCGCATCGGGATCGTCCTGCAGACCGCCAACGACGCCGCCGAGCTGAGCGTCGCCGAGACCGTGCGGCACTTCGCGAAGTACTACCCCGACCCGCGCGATCCCGACGAGGTGATCGAGAAGGTCGGGCTCACCGAGAAGGCCAAGGCGCGGGTCAAGACGCTCTCCGGCGGGCAGCGGCGCCGCGTCGACGTGGCACTGGGCATCATCGGGCGGCCCGAGCTGCTCTTCCTCGACGAGCCGACCACGGGCTTCGACCCCGAAGCGCGGCGGCACTTCTGGACGCTGATCAGTGAGCTCGCCGCGGAAGGCACCACCATCCTGCTGACCACCCACTACCTCGACGAGGCCGAAGCGCTCGCCGACCGCGTGGCGGTGATCGCGCGGGGCGAGATCGTCGCGCAGGACACGCCGCAGAACCTGGGAGGCCGCGCCGCCGCCGAGGCCACCGTGCGGTGGACCGACGAACGCGGTGAGCACGCCGAGCGCACCGCGTACCCGACCAAGCTCGTCACCGAGCTCTCTGCTGGGGGTAGGGAGCTCGCCGGGCTGACCGTGACCAGGCCGAGCCTGGAGGACATCTACCTGGACCTGATCGGAGACAAGGCATGACCGCCGCGACGTCCGGGGCCGGGGGCTCCGCCACCCGGAACTCCCCAAACCTCCCCGGCCCGCTGTCGCTGGGGCTCGCCCGCGGCGGCACCGAGCTGCGGCAGTTCTTCCGGCACCGAGAGCAGGTCGTCTTCACCTTCTCCCTGCCCGCCGTCCTGATGATCCTGCTCGGGTCCATCTTGGACGGTCCGACGGCCCTCGCCGGCGTCACGTCCGGGCAGCTGCTCGCGGCCGGGATGATCGGCTCCGGCATCGTGTCGACGTCGTTCAACAGCATCGCGACCGGCGTCTCGGCCGACCGGGAAACCGGGGCGCTCAAACGCCTGCGCGGCACGCCGATGCCCTCGGCGGCGTACTTCATCGGCAAGATGGTGCTGGTCGCGGTGTCCAGCCTGGCGCAGACCGTGCTGATGGCCGCGGTCGCCGTGCTGCTGTTCGGGCTCGAACTGCCGTCCGAGCCGGCGAAGTGGCTGACACTGCTGTGGGTGTTCGCGCTCGGGATCGTCTCGTGCACGCTGCTCGGCATCGCGCTCAGCTCGCTCGCGAAGTCCACCACCGGCGCGGTCGCCGTGGTGCAGATGCTGTACCTGGTGCTGCAGTTCATCTCCGGCGTGTTCGTCACGCCGATCACGAACCTTCCGAAGATCATGGTGGACATCGCGTCGTTCTTCCCGCTCAAATGGATCTGCCAGGGCTTCCGGTCGGTCTTCCTGCCGGACGGCGCGGTCGGAATGGAGATGGCTGGTTCATGGGAACTCCCGCGGGTGGCGCTGGTGCTGGGGATCTGGTGCGTGGTGGGCGCGGTGCTGGCGCGGCTGAGCTTCCGGTGGACCGACACGAAGTGAAGGACGCCTGGGACCGGTTCAACTGGCTCTGGGAGATCCTCTTCGCGGTGGCGTACGTCGCCACCACGGTCCTGGTGCTGCTGGACGAGACCGACCCGGTCCGCGCCGTCGTCGCGGTCGGGGCGCTCACCGCGCTCGCGCTGACCTACCTGCTGTGGGGGCGCCGGGTGGTGCGCGACGACGGGCACCTGAAGCAGCGGTGGACGCTGGCCCTGGCGGTCGTGGCGCTGGTCGCGGTCGCGATGTTCGCCAACACGACGTCCAGCTTCATCCTGTTCATGGTGTGCCCGCTGCTGTTTTCGACGCTCGAGTTCCGCCCGGCCGCGGTGCTCACCACCCTGGCGATCGTGCTGAGCCCGCTGTCGTCGATCGCGGCCGACGGGCTGCGGGGACCGGCGCTGCACATCTTGCTGCCGATGACGGCGATCCTCGTCGTGTTCGGAATCCTGTCCGGCAAGTTCATCCTGCACCTCATCGAGGAGAGCCGGGGGCGGGCGGACCTGATCGACCGGCTCGAAGCGAGCCAGGCCGAGGTCGCCCGGCTCTCCCGCGAGGCGGGCACGGCGGCCGAGCGCGAGCGGCTCGCCCGCGAGATCCACGACACGCTGGCCCAGGGCTTCACCAGCATCGTCACGCTCGCCGAGGCCATCGAGTCCGAACTGGACACCGACCCGGCGGCGGCGCGGCGGCACGTCGAGCTGGCCGCCCGCACCGCGCGGGAGAACCTCGCCGAAGCCCGCACGATGGTCGCCGCGCTGGCGCCGACCGATCTCGCGTCCGGGTCGCTCGTGGACGCCGTCCGCCGCCAGGCCGGCCGGCTCGCCGACGAGACGGGCGTGGCGGTCGAGTACGAAGTGGACGGTGCGCTCCCGGCTATCGGCATGGCGGGCGAAGTGGTCCTGCTGCGCGGCGCGCAGGAGGCGCTGACCAACGTCCGGCGGCACGCGGCGGCGTCGTCCGTCTCGGTGCGACTGTCCGTTGTGGACGATTTCGCGCGGCTGTCCGTCCGGGACGACGGCACCGGCTTCGACCCCGACAGTGTCAGCGGCTTCGGCCTGCGCGGCATGCGGTCCCGGGCCGAGCAGGTGGGTGGCAGACTGAGCGTCCGAAGTGGCCCGCGCGGCACCGAACTCACCCTGGAGGTGCCGGCTTGATCCGCATCATGCTCGTCGACGACCACCCCGTCGTCCGCGAGGGACTCCGCGGCATGCTCGAAGCCGAACCCGACCTGACGGTGGTCGGCGAAGCGGGCTCCGGTGACGAAGCCGTCGCGCTCGACCGCGTCGTGCGGCCGGACGTCGTGCTGATGGACCTGCGGATGCCCGGGCTGGACGGCGTAGGCGCGACGAAGCGGATCCTGCGCGAGCAGCCGGGCCGGCGGATCGTGGTGCTGACGACGTACGAGACGGACGCCGACATCCTGCGCGCGGTCGAGGCGGGGGCGTCGGGTTACCTGCTGAAGGACGCGTCGCGCACGGAGCTGGCGAACGCAATCCGCGCGGCGTCGCGCGGGGAGACCGTGCTGGCGCCGTCGGTGGCCGGGAAGCTGGTCAACCGGGTGCGCAACCCGGAGCCGCAGTCGCTGTCGGCGCGAGAGGTGGAAGTGCTGCGCCTGGTCGCGAAGGGCGGCACGAACGCGGACATCGGCCGGGCGCTGCACATCAGCGAGGCCACGGTGAAGACGCACCTGCTGCGGGTGTTCGGCAAGCTCGGCGTGTCCGACCGCACGGCCGCGGTCACGACGGCGATGTCCCGCAACCTGCTCGGCTGAAGGCCCGGGACCTGCTTCACCGGCCGGAGCGCGGCAGAATGCCCCCATGCTTGAGTCGACCGAACACGCCCTGCTCCGCCGGATCGCCCACGAGCAGGCGGCCTGCCGCGCCCCCTCGCTCGTCGCCGCCGTCGTGCGGGACGGCGAGATCGTCTGGTCCGGGAGCCGTGGGCGCGTCGGCGACCGGCCGCCCGGCACCGACACCCAGTACCGGCTGGGCTCGATCACCAAGACCCTCGTCGCCACCGCCGTCATGCGGCTGCGCGACGAAGGCCTCCTGGACCTCAACGACCCGCTCGAAAAGCACGTCCCGGGCACGCCCTTCGGCGCCGCCACCGTCGCCCAGCTGCTGTCGCACACCTCCGGCCTGACGTCCGAGTCGCCCGGCCTCTGGTGGGAGCGCACCCCCGGCGCCGACTGGGACGTGCTCGCCGGGAGCCTCGCCGAGGGCGCGACCAAGCACCGGCCGGGCGCGAAGTTCCACTACTCGAACGTCGGCTACGGCGTGCTCGGCGAGCTCGTCTCGCGCCACCGCGGCAAGGGCTGGCTCTCCGTGCTCGACGAGGAGGTTCTCGGCCCGCTCGGGATGACCCGCACCACCCCGCACCCGGTCGGCGAGCACGCGCAGGGCTTCGCCGTGCACCCCTTCGCCGACGTCCTCCTGCCGGAGCCGAGCCCCGACGCCGGGGCGATGGCCCCCGCCGGGCAGCTGTGGTCCACCGCCACCGACCTCGCCCGCTGGACGGCGTTCCTCGGCGGCCACGACGGCGGTGTGCTCGCGCCGGAGACCCTCGAGCAGATGCGGACCATGGTCACCGTCGACGACACCGACGTCTGGACGACCGGGTTCGGCCTCGGCCTGATGCTCGTGCGCTACCAGGGCCGGCGCCTCGCCGGGCACACCGGCTCGATGCCCGGCTTCCTCGCCGTCACTCTGGTCGACCCGGTCGCGCAGACCGGCGCGCTCGTGCTCACCAACTCGACGGCCGGCGTCGGCATCACCCAGCTCTGCCTGGACCTGATCACGATGACCGACGAGCGGGAGCCGCGCCTGCCCGCCGAGTGGCAGCCGTCGGCCGTCGACCCCGCGCTGCTCGCCCTCACCGGGCTCTGGCACTGGGGCCCGACGCCGTACCACCTGCGCATCCAGGGTGACGGGCTGCTCCTGCTGGCCCCGGCCGAGGGGGCCGGGCGCAGCTCGCGGTTCCGCGCCACCGGCCGCGACACCTACGTCGGCCTCGACGGCTACTACGCGGGTGAGACGCTCGAAGTGGGCCGCGGCTCCGACGGCGTCGCCACGCACCTCGACCTCGCGACGTTCATCTTCACCCGCACGCCGTACGACCCGGCGGCGCCGGTGCCGGGCGGCGTCGACGGCTGGCGCTGACTGCCGGGCCCCGCTCACACCCCCAGAGCGGTGGTGAGCGGGGCCCCTCAGGTCAGTGCGGCGGCGCCGGCCGTGTGCCCGACGGCGGCGGCGAACCGGTGGGCGAGGCGTTTGCCCTCGCCCCAGTCGAACAGGCCGAACTTCAACTTCGTCAGGACGGTGAGCGTCGCCCCTCCCGCGGACGGCGCGACCGTCGCGGTGATCTCCTGTCCCCAGCTGAGCATGGTCATCCCGGTGCGGCAGGACACGTAACCACGCTGCGGGTCGTAGAACGGGCCCTGCCCGCGGATCGCCGCGACCCCGGCGGGGAGCGCGTTCCACAGCGCCTGTGGTGGCACCGGGAAGGTCTGCTGCACAGTCGTCATGGCGGGAAAGCTACCGGTGCCCCGGCGGGGCGGGACCGTGTTTTTACCCCCACGGCGATGGTGTCCGATGAGCCCGACGGCGTAGCTGTCGCTGCCTCCTTCACGCCGACGCGAAGCTACTGAGCCCCGGGCGCGCCGGACAGCGAGATTCCCGGCGGCGTCCCTCCCGGACCAGCCGTCGTTCCACATACCGGACACCCGAGAACCACCTTCACCAGCCGCATCCCGACCTGAGAGACTGGCCACATGACCGACGCTGAGTTGACCATCCCCGCAGACCTCAAGCCGGCCGACGGCCGCTTCGGCTGCGGACCGTCGAAGGTCCGCGCCGAGCAGCTGAGCGCCCTGGCGGAGTCCGGCTCCACCTACCTCGGCACTTCGCACCGGCAGAAGCCGGTCAAGTCCCTCGTCGGACGCGTCCGGGCGGGCCTGTCCGAGCTCTTCTCCCTGCCCGAGGGCTACGAGGTGATCCTGGGCAACGGCGGCACCACGGCGTTCTGGGACGCGGCCGCGTTCGGCCTGGTCCGCGAGCGCTCGCAGCACTTCACCTACGGCGAGTTCTCCTCGAAGTTCGCCAGTGTCACCAAGGGCGCGCCGTTCCTGGCCGACCCGATCGTCGTCAAGGCCGACGCGGGCAGCGCCCCCGACATCGCCTACGAAGCCGGCGCGGACCTGGTCGGCTGGGCGCACAACGAGACGTCGACCGGTGTCGCCGTCCCGGTCCGCCGCCCCGAGGGCAGCGACGGCGCGCTCGTCGCGATCGACGCCACCTCCGGCGCCGGCGGGCTCCCGGTCAAGGCCGAGGACTTCGACGTCTACTACTTCGCGCCGCAGAAGTCGTTCGCCGCGGACGGCGGCCTCTGGATCGCGCTGGCCTCGCCCGCCGCGGTCGAGCGCATCGGCGAGATCGGCGGCGGCGACCGCTGGATCCCGGAGTTCCTGTCGCTGACCACCGCGCTGGACAACTCCCGCAAGGACCAGACGTACAACACCCCGGCCGTGGCCACGCTGTTCCTGCTCGCCGAGCAGATCGAGTGGATGAACGGCCAGGGCGGCCTCGAGTGGACGACCGCGCGCACGAAGGACTCGTCGTCGCGGCTGTACGAGTGGGCCGAGAAGACGAGCTACACCACGCCGTTCGTGAAGGACCCGGAGCTGCGCTCGCAGGTCGTCGGCACGGTGGACTTCGCCGACGAGGTCGACGCCGCCGCGGTCGCGAAGGTGCTGCGCGCCAACGGGATCGTCGACACCGAGCCGTACCGCAAGCTGGGCCGCAACCAGCTGCGCGTCGGCCTGTTCCCGGCCATCGACCCGGACGACATCACGAAGCTCACCCAGAGCATCGAGTACGTCGTCGAGCGCCTGGGCAGCTGAGCTAGACGTCCGTGAAGGCCTCCTTACCGGCCGAGAGAGCCGGTAAGGAGGCCTTCACGGCTTTCAGGCGACGCGCGGCGAAGGCGGCCAGGACCAGCAGCGCCAGGCCGAACAGCTCGTAGGACTCCGTGGCCAGCCACCAGCCGGCCGAGGGCGCCGGGCGCGGCGCGAACCACATCGGGCCCCAGATGAACAGCGCCAGCCCGGCCACGACGACCGCGCCCGACCACCACGCCACGACGCGGTCGGAGCGCCACGAACGCCAGGCGTAGTACCCGGCCAGGACGAGGATCGGCACGCACCAGGTCCAGTGGTGGGTCCACGAGATCGGCGACACCAGCAGCCCGCCGAGCGCGCACGCGGTCAGCGCGAGCACCGGCTCGCCCGCCCGCACGATCACCACCGCGACCACGGCCATCACGGCGAGCGCGGCCAGCAGCCACAGGACGTTCCCGGCGGTCTCCGGCAGCCCGAGCCGCGTGACCAGGCCCTTCAGCGACTGGTTGCCGACGTAGTCGACACCGCCGATGCGGCCCGCGTCGAACACGAGCTTCGTCCAGTAGGTGAAGGACGCCGACGGCCGGACCAGCCACAGCAGCGCCCCGGCCGCGACGAACCCGGCGACCACCCGCGCGGCCGACTTGAAGTCGCGGCGGACCAGGAAGTAGACGACGAAGACGGCCGGCGTCAGCTTGATCGCCGCGGCCACGCCGATGAGCAGGCCCTTGGTGCGCCGGCGGTCGCCGGGGAGCAGGACGTCGAGCACGACCAGGACCATGAGCAGCGCGTTGATCTGGCCGAAGCCGAGCGTCGAGCGCACCGGCTCGAGCAGGGCCCCGGCGAGCTGCGCGCCGATGGCGACGAGCGCGGCCGCCGTCCGGCCGGTGACCTTCGACGGGTCGGTGAGCGAGCCGTTGAGCGTCGCGACGTAGAGGTAGGCGACGACGCCGGTCGCGACGATCGAGGCGATGCTGACCAGCTTCATCGTCACGGCGAAGGGCAGCAGCGTGCCGGGCAGGAACACGGCCGCGGCGAACGGCGTGTAGGTGAACGGCAGCAGGATCTGGTGGGTGGTCGGCACCCAGGCGTCGTACGGCGAGCCCTGCCCGGCCAGCGCCTTGGCCCCGCCGAGGTAGACCTCGAGGTCCAGGCCGTCGAACCGCTTGAGCACGAGGACGAGCACGACGGCGGCGACCTCGAGCGCGGCGAGCGCCCCCGCAAGCTTCCGCCCGGACCAACCCGACACGTCTACCCCCACTCAGCCAGGCCCGACCGGCCGAGATTACCGGGCGCTCGGCGGCGGCCGTGCACCGGCAACCGCACTGACCTGGTGTTCGCGGGGGGTCAGCAGCAGCTGTGCATCGCCAAGCCGGTCGCCGACCTGGCGTTGACCGTGGTGTCCGCCGCCGCCTCGACGCCGGCGAGCATCCGGTCCAGTGCCGCGCGGCCGAAGACCCGTCCGGCCGCGATCACCGTGTCGATCCGGCGGACCGCGCGGATGTCGGCCACCGGGTTCGCGTCGAGGAGCACCAGGTCGGCCACCTTGCCGGGCGTGATCGTGCCCGCCGTCGCGGCGCGGCCGAGGAACGCCGCCGCGTCGCGGGTCACGACCTGCAACGCGCGGTGGGGCGACAATCCCGCCTCGACGAGGTGGTCCAGCTCGTCGTGCAAGCTGAAGCCGGGGAAGACGTACGGGTTCAGGCAGTCGGTGCCGCCGAGGAGGGCGACGCCCGCCCGGTGCGCCGCGCCCGCCAGCTCCACCTGCGCGTGGAAGTAGGCGTCCTGCTGCGCGATCTCCTCCGGCGTAACCGGCGTGCGGGTCCGCAGTTGCTCGGCCCAGACGTCCCGCACCGCGCGGGGCACGTACTTCAGCCGCGGGTCGTGCGCGAACGTGTCCGCGGGCGAGCACATCACCCGGTTCACGACCATCGTCGGGGTCAGCCGGGTTCCGTTGTGGATCAGCCGGCCGAAGAACTCCCGGGCCCGCCACGGGCTGTAGGCCTCCGTCGCCTGCCGGTCCAGCTCGCGGGCCAGGGTGAAGAAGTCGCGCGGGTGCGCCGGGTCGAACGGCGTCGCGGCGAGCGTGGCGAGAAACTCGTCCCGGCGCGCCGACGTGTAGACGGGGACACCGAAGAGGTGCTCGAAGCTGCGCTGGCCCGCGTCGCTCGCCACCGGCTGCGAAACCCGGTACGGCCAGTGCCCCGCGAACGGCAGCCCGGCGCGGCGGCACTCGTCGGCGATCGCGGCGAAGGCCTCCTCGCCCAGGTACGAGTACACCTTGACGAAGTCCGCGCCCTCGGCCTCGGCGGTCCGGACGGCCGCGCGGGCCTCCTCCGCCGTCGCCACCTGCGTGACGGGGGGCGCGAGCAGGGATACCGGGCCGTCGATGATCGAGCTGCCCATGACGACCCGGGGGCCGGCCAGCTCGCCACGGACGATCTTGTCCCGCACCGCGCGGTTCTCGGCGTAGCCCCACATCTCACGGATGCCGGTGACGCCGTTGGCCAGGTACAGCGGCGGGAAGATGGTCTCGTAGTCGAGGCCGTGCGTGTGCAGGTCCCAGAGCCCGGGCACGAGGTACCGGCCCCGGCCGTCGACGACCCGGACGCCGCCGCTCAAGGGCGGCAGGTCCGCGGCGGGACCGGTCCAGGCGATCCGGTCCCCGACCAGCACCACCGCCGAGTGCGGAACGGGCTCGGAGTCGGTGCCGTCGACGACGGTGGCCCCCAGCACGACGACGACGTCCGACCCGGCCGCGGCGGCCTCCTGCGCGAACACGGCCGGCGCGACCCCCGCGGCGGCGAGCCCCGCCCCGGCGACCGCCAGCCATCGGAGGAAGTCACGCCGCTTCGCCTCGACCCGCTCCACGGCGGCCCCCTATCGCTCGGGATGCCGCTCATTCAACCCGTCCGGGGGAGGCCGCGAATCTTCCAACGTGCGCTCTTCCCGCTCCGCACGCTCGGAGTTAGCACTTTCCCGCCCCAGTGATCCGGAGTGCACGCTCCGCAACACTTTCCCCACGAAAGTGACGCGGAGCCGCGCCCTCCGGTGCACTTTCATGGGGAAAGTGGCGGGTCAGGCCAGCGCCTGCGTCGGTGCCAGCCGGGCCGCTCGCACCGCCGGGTAGGCCCCCGCGATCGCCCCCACCAGGGCCGCCACGCCGACTCCGCCCGCCAGCGTCGCCCAGGGCAGCACCGCGGGCCAGCCCTGGCTCAGCGCGTAGCCCGCCGTCACCAGCACCCCGGCCAGCACCCCCGCAAGCCCGCCCAGCCCCGACAACAGCACCGACTCGGCGAGGAACTGCCCGCGGATCTGTCTCTTGGTCGCCCCGAGCGCGCGGCGCAGGCCGATCTCGCGCCGGCGTTCGAGCACCGAAATGACCATCGTGTTGGCCACCCCGACCCCGCCGACCAGCAACGCCACCCCGCCGAGCCCCAGGAACAGCGCGCTGTACGTCGTGTCCGTCAGCTTCTGCGCGGCCAGCGCTTCCGACGGTCGGCGCACCTCGACCTCGTTCGGCGCCTCGGGGTTCAGCGTCGCGCCCAGCACCGAGCGCACACTGTCCACTTGGGACTCCTCCGCGCGTACGTACACAGTGGACGGATGGCCGTCGAACCCGAGCAGCCGCTTCGCGACGTCCCAGCCGACCAGCACCGACCGCTCGATCTCCGGCGCCAGCGGCATCGGGGCGAGGATCCCGACCACGGTGAACCACTGGGTCCCGATCAGCACCTGAGTCGGCCGGGCCGGGTCGACGTGGTCGATGCCGAGGCGGGCCGCGGCCTGCGCGCCGAGCACCGTCACCGGGTAGTCCTGGTTGCCCGCGGCGAGGAACGCACCGGTGCGGACCTTCCCGCCGAGCACGCCCAGCAGGTCCGGCTTGGCGGCGAACACGGCGAGCCCGGACGTGTCGTCCGCCGCGATCTTGTCGCTGCGCCGCACGCTCGCCGACGTGTTCCCGGTGCCGCTCGCCGCCTGCACCGGCCCGATCCGCTTCGCCATCGGCACCGCGGCGTCCGGCAACACGGCGTCGTTCCCGAACAGCGTCTGCCCCGGCCCGGCGGTGAGCAGGTTCGTGCCGAGCGCGGCCAGCCGGTCGTGCAGGGCCTGCGCGCCGGACGCCGGGATCGCCAGCACCGCCACCATCGCCGCGACGCCGATCGCGATGCCCAGCGCGGAAAGCACCGCACGCACCGGCCGCGTGCGCATGCCGTGGGCACCGAGCGCGACGACGTCCGGCGGCTTGAGCCGGGCCGGTTCCGGCAGGGTCACCAGCGTCATCGCGCACCCACCAGGCCGGTGTCGAGCCGCAGCCGGCCGTCGAGCAGTTCGATCCGGCGCGGCATCCCCGCCGCGATCTCCCGGTCGTGCGTGATCACGACGATCGTGGTGCCGCCGGTGGACAGCTCCCCGAGCAGCGCGAGCACGGACGCGCCGGTGCCGGTGTCGAGGTTGCCGGTCGGTTCGTCGGCCAGCAGGATCGACGGCTCGTTGACGACCGCCCGCGCGATCGCGACACGCTGGCGTTCCCCACCGGACAGCTCACCGGGCCGGTGCCACGCCCGGTGCCCCAGCTTGACGCGGTCGAGCGCAGCCAGCGCCCGTTCGCGCCGCCGTCGCCGCGGCACCCCGGCGTAGAGCAGCCCGGTGCACACGTTGTCCACCGCACTCATCCCTTCGTCGAGGAAGAACTGCTGGAACACGAACCCGATCCAGCGCGAGCGCAGCGCGGAGACCTTGCGGTCCGGGAGCGCGGCGACGTCGTGGCCGTGCAGCTCGATGCGGCCCGACGACGGCCGGTCGAGCGTCCCCATCAGGTGCAGCAGGGTCGACTTGCCGGACCCCGACGGCCCGACGATCGCGACCATTTCACCGTCCTCCAACGCGAGCGAGACGCCGTCGAGCGCGGCGACCCCACCGGGGTAGGTGCGCGTGACCTCGTGGACGCGCAGCACGGGCGTCACGACGTCGTCACCACCCGCATGCCCGCGGTCAGGCCGGTGCCGGTGACCTCCACTTTGCCCCCGCTGAACAGTCCGGTTCGGACAGCCACGAGCCGCCGCTGGCCGTTTTCGTCGACCTCGACGGCGTAGCCGCCTTCGGCGAGCGCGAGCAGCGCGCCGACCGGGACCGCGAGCACCCCGGAGTGGACGTCCTTGGTGAACCGGACGGTCGCCGGCGCCGAGTCGAGCGAGCCGGCGACGGCGGGGTCGTCGAGCCGGACGCTCACGGTGATCTTGGGCTTGCCGTCGTCCTGGCCCGCCCCGTCCTTGCCCTCGACCGCGGACCTCCCGACGTCGGTGATCGTGCCCGCCGTCGTCTTCCCGTTGATCGTCACGGACGCCTTCGCGCCCTGCTGCGCGAGATCCTGCTTCGCCGCGTCGAGCTTCACCTGCACCGAGCGGACGGTCCCGGTCGTCTTGAGCACCTCGCCCTGCGCCGGCGAACCGGGCTTGGCCGACAGCGCCGACACGCGGACCTCGGCCGCCGCGAGCACGACGTCGCCCTGGCCGAACGCGCCGGTCTGCTCCAGCCCCAGCGACTTCTGCCACTTCTTCACCGCGGCCGCCGTCGCGGAGGTGAACTTCTTGTCCGGCGTGCCGAAGCCGCCGAACCCGCACGCCTTGAGGTTCTCCTCCAGCTGCTTGACGTCGGCGCCGTCGTCCGCGCCGGTGGCGAGGTCGCGGTAGAACGGCAGTGTGCCGTAGAAGAGCGGCACCGGCTTCGCGTCCACGCCGTACACCGGCTTGCACCGGGTGATCGTGGCGCCGGCGTCGGGCAGCGACGTGATCGTGCCGGGCTTGCGGCCGGCGACGGTCGATTCGTCGCCGTAACCGAGGGTGCCGTCGGCCTCTTCCTCCTCGCTGAGGTCGGTCTTGACGACCTCGGCGGTTTCGACCGACGGCGGCGCGGCCTCCTTGACGGGCGTCGCACTCGACACGCGCGTCAGGATCACGACCGAGCCGGTGCCCAGCACCACGACGAGGACGGCGACGACGACGAACCAGCGCGTCCGGCCACGGCGGCGCGCCTTCAGGTGGGTCACTTCGTTCATTTGCCCGCCTCGGAGCTACGGCTCATGCCGAGCCCGCACGCCTTCGCGGCGGCTTCGAACTTCTTCGGGTCGTCGCCCGGGCCACCGATCCGCGTCGCGCCCTTGCCGCTCGGGTCGGGGTCCGGCATGTCGATGCCGTGCTCGCGCATGCACTTGGCGTCCTTGCGCATCTTGTCGAGCTCCTCGGCGCTCGGCGGCTTCATCTCGCCGCCGTTGGGCATGAGGTGCTTGCACTCCTTCTGCGCGGTCTCGATCTTCGAGGCGTCGGCGCCGTCGCCGCCCAGGGTGATGGCCATGCCACCGCTGCCGTCACCGGCCGGTTTGGGGTCGGGCATGTCGACGCCGTGCTCGCGCATGCACTTGGCGAAGTCGCGCATCTTGTCTTCGTCGCTCTTGCCGCTGGTGTCGGCCGCTGCGGGGCCGCCCGACTTCGGCGGGGTCGAGATCGACGCGACCTTGCCGCCGTCGTCCGCCTTCGCGCCGCAGCCCCCGAGCAGCAGGGCCGCCCCGAGCGCCGCGACGATGATCCGTGTCCGCATGGCTCGCTCCTTTCGTGTCCGGATGGGTGCCAGGTCTACGGATCGGGGCATTCGGGCGCGCTAAGCGACGTCGCTTATGCGGTCCTTATGGCCTCCCTGCGCAGACTGGGCGGGTGCGCGTGCTGGTGGTGGAGGACGAACGGCTGCTGGCCGACTCCGTGGCGGAGGGGCTGCGGCGGTTTTCGATGGCCGTCGACGTCTGTTACGACGGCGAGCAGGCCCTGGAACGCGTCGGCGTGCACGGCTACGACGTCGTGGTCCTCGACCGCGATCTGCCGAAGGTGCACGGCGACGACGTCTGCGCCGCGGTGGTGCGGGCGGGCGGCGAGGCGCGCGTGCTGATGCTGACCGCGGCCGCCGACGTCACCGACCGCGTCGCCGGCCTGGGCCTCGGCGCCGACGACTACCTGACGAAGCCGTTCGCGTTCGCCGAGCTGGTCGCCCGGGTGCAGGCGCTGTCGCGGCGCGCGCGGCCCGCGTTGCCGCCGGTGCTGGAGCGCGACGGCGTCGTGCTCGACCTGCCGCGGCACCAGGCCGCCCGCGACGGCCGGTTCCTGCTGCTCTCGCCGAAGGAGTTCGCCGTGCTCGAGGTGCTCATGCGGGCGGAGGGCGCGGTGGTCAGCGCCGAGGACCTGCTGGACAAGGCGTGGGACGAGCACGCGGACCCGTTCACGAACGCGGTGCGCGTCGCGGTGATGACGCTGCGCCGGAAGCTCGGCGACCCGCCGGTGATCGGGACCGTGCCCGGTGCCGGCTACCGGTTCGGCACCCCGTGAACGGCATTTCGGTCCGGACGAAGCTGACGGCCTGGTACGGCGCGCTCTTCCTGCTCGCCGGGCTCGTGCTCGTGGTGATCAACTACCTGCTGGTCCAGAGCACGCTGCCGGACCCGGCCCGGGTCGCCTTGACGACGATCGGTTCGGCCGACGCCACCTATGGGACCCCGGCCGGCACCGCCATGCCGGCCGAGGGCGGCACGGTGCGGCTGCTCAGCGGCTCGCTGGAGGACTACCGCTCCTCGACGCTGTCCACGCTGGTCGTCGGCTCGGCGATCGCGCTGGTCGCGACGGCGGCGCTGGCCGTGCTGTTCGGCTGGCTGATGGCGGGCCGCGCGCTGCGGCCCCTGCACGACATCACGTCGGCGGCGCGCCGGCTCGAAGCGGGCAAGCTCGACCGGCGGATCAACCTGGAAGGGCCGCCCGACGAGCTGAAGGAGCTGGCGGACACGTTCGACGGCATGCTCGACCGGCTCGCGGAGTCGTTCGACAGCCAGAAGCGGTTCGTCGCGAACGCGTCCCACGAGCTGCGGACGCCCCTGGCGGTGCAGCGGACGCTGGTCGAAGTGGCGATGGCCGACCCCGAAGTGGCCCCGGAACTGCGGAAGCTCGGCACGCACCTGCTGCACACGAACGAGCGCAGCGAACGGATGATCGAGGGCCTGCTGATCCTGGCCCGCAGCGACCGGGGGCTCACCGCGCGTGCCCCGGTCCGCCTCGACGAAGTGGTCGCGGCGGTGGTCCGGGCGACGGCCGCGGCGGCGTCCGCGGCGGGGGTGAAGGTGGAGACCCGGCTGCGGCCGCGCGTCGTGGCGGGCGACCCGGTGCTGCTCGAACGGCTGGTGACGAACCTGCTGATGAACGCGATCACGTACAACGCCGCCGGCGGCTGGGTGTACGTCGAGGTCCGCGGCGACCCGGCGCTGGAGGTGCGCAACTCGGGGCCGGTGGTGCCGCCCGAAGCCGTGCCGACGCTGTTCGAGCCGTTCCGCCGGGCCGGTTCGGAGCGGACCGGCGACACGCGCAACGCCGGGCTGGGGTTGTCGATCGTGCGGTCGGTCGCCCAGGCCCACGGCGGCTACGCGGAAGCCCAGCCCGGCCGGCGCGGCGGGCTGACGGTGACGGTTCGCCTGCCGCCCTCGTGATCCACTCGATCGTGACTTACCGTGTCCGGCGTGTCACCCGGCGGCCGCCGACCTGGGTGATCCATGATGCGAGCGTCGCAAAGTGAACAGTGGGCAGTTCTGCACGGACTCGGCGCGCCTCGCACGTCAAGCCGACGCGCCGTTCTAACGTGGGCACCCACAACGGTGAAGCATCGGGGAAGGCGAACAATGCGCACGCTTCGGGTAGTCGGGTTGCACGAGGACGGTAAGTCCATCGTGTGCGAAGACTCGGCGAGCGGTACGCGCTTCCTCCTCCCGGCCGATGAAAGACTGCGCGCTGCGGCGCGGGGTGACCTCACCCGCCTCGGCCAGATCGAAATCGAGTTGGAGAGCCAGATGCGGCCACGCGAGATCCAGGCGCGAATCCGCGCCGGCGAGTCAGTCCAGCAGGTGGCGAGCGGCGCCGGTATTTCGGAGCAGCGCGTCGAGCGCTACGCCTACCCCGTGCTGCTCGAGCGGTCCCGGACCGCCGAGCTCGCCCAGAGCGCCCACCCCGTCCGTGAGGACGGCCCCGACGTGCAGACGCTCGGCGAGGTCGTCGCGTACAGCTTCGGCGTCCGCGGGCACGACTACTCGCAGGCCACCTGGGACTCCTGGAAGGGCGACGACGGCCGCTGGGTCGTCGTGCTGCGGTGGAAGGCCGGCCGGTCGGACAACCGCGCGCACTGGGCGTTCTCGCCCGGGGCGCACGGCGGCACGGTCGTGGCGCTCGACGAGAACGCCGAGGTCCTGCTCGACCCGAACGCCTACCGCGCACCCCGCACGGTCCGCGCCCTCGACCCGGCCCGCGACGCGGAGTTCCAGCCGACGCTGGACTCGGTGCCGCCGCAGGAGCACGCCGAGCTGCCGGCCGCCGAGCCGGACCCGGACGACGACACCCGCGAGATCCCCCGCGTCCCGGCGGACCCGGAGGACGACACCGGCGCCGAGCAGCGGCCGAAGGTGAAGAAGAACCACCCGATCGTGCCGTCCTGGGAGGACGTGCTGCTCGGGGTCCGCTCCCAGCGCGGCTAGGTTTCAACGCCCCAATGTGGCCTTCGGTGCGTCTGACGCACCGAAGGCGGCCTTGGGTGCGTCTAACGCAACCAAGGCCACATTGGGGCGCTAGGTGACCTGCGCCGCCAGGGTCTTCGGGGCCACCAGGCGGTAGGCCTCCCGGACGATGCGGTCGATCTCGGCCCAGTCGACGTCGACGTCCAGCCGCACGCCCAGCCAGCCGCGGTGCCCGACGTACGCCGGCCGGAAGAAGCGCCCGGGCTCGGTGCGCACCAGCTCCTCCTGCGCCCCGGGCGGCGCCGGGCACCAGAAGGCGAGCCTGCCGTCGCCGTGGTGGTCGTCGGCGAACATGACGAACGTCTTCTTGCCGCGCACGAACCACGCGGGCGACCCGTGGCTGAGCCGCTCGGTCGCTTCGGGCAGGGCCAGGCACAACTTCCGCAACGCGTCGAGCTGCCGCATCCCGACAGATTACGATGTCACGCTGAGGGAGGGATCGATCGTGCAGCGTGACATTCGATGACGACAGCGTCCGGCACGCGAAGCTGCTGCTCGGCCGGATCGCCGGCTACCACGGTATGCCTTCCGCTCCCAGACCCGGACGCGCGCCCAGGGCACGCTCGTCACCTACGTCCGGTGCCGCTAGAAGGCGATCACCAGCACGCCGGCCCACGCGATCACGACGCCGCCCGCCGCGCCGTACGCGGCCCAGCGCAGGATCGGGGTGCGGCGGATGAGCCACAGCGACGGCGTGATCCCGGCCGTCACGACGACCGACGCCACGAGCGCCAGCCAGCCGCTGGTCTCCCGCGCCAGCGTCGAGGCCAGCGCCAGCATGGCCACCACGACCACGGCCGCGATGAACGCCGACACGGTCAGCCCGGTCAGCCACGGCGTCGGCTCCCCGGGCGGGCCCGGCGGGCCGAGCACCGTCCGGACGAACCGCCGGCCGGGTGCCTCGGTCCGCGGGGCCGGTTCGACGACCGTGTCGGCGCCGGTCACCGGGTCCACGAACCGCACGGTCGTGCCCATCACCGAGGCGAGCCGCCCGGCGAGCTGACGGCCGCGCTGCGAGACGACCGCGCCCGCTTCGGCCCCGGAGTCGGCGGAGACCGCGGACGCGACGCGCGCCCATTCGTGCAGTGCCTGCGCGAGATCCGAGCCGATCGCGAGCTTGTGCGGGTCGACCTCGCGCGCCTGGTCGCCACCGGGTCCGGCCAGCACCGCGCGCTCACCGCGGATCCGCAGCTCCATGGTGTCCCTTCGCGCCGGTTTCGCCTCGAAACCGAAACCTTAGTCGGCCCGCGCCAGTTCGTAGAAGGCCACGGCGGCGGCCGTCGCGATGTTGAGGGAGTCGACTCCGGCCGGCATGGGTATCCGGACGGCGTGATCAGCCGCCGCCAGCGCCGTTTCGGTCAGTCCGGGACCTTCCGCGCCGAACAGCAGCGCCACCCGCCCGGGTGCGTGCGCCCGCAGCTCGCGCAGCGGGATCGAGCCCGGCCGCGGCGTGAACGCGGCGACGGCGAACCCGCGCGCCCGCAGGTCGTCGAGCCCGCCCGGCCAGTCGGTGAGGTGCCCGAACGGCACGCGCAGCACGTGTCCCATCGACACACGCACGCTGCGCCGGTAGAGCGGGTCGGAACAGCCGGGCCCGAGCAGCACGCCGCCGACGCCGAGCGCGGCCGCGTTGCGGAAGAGCGCACCGAGGTTTTCGTGGTCCCCCACGCCTTCGAGAACGGCGATCGTGCCCGCGTTCGCGACGACTTCGGAAACCGTCAGCGGCGCCGGCCGGTCCGCGACGGCGAGGATCCCGCGGTTGAGGTGGAACCCGACGACGTCGGCCATCGTCTCCGCGGACGCCGCGTACCGGGGCACGTCGATCCCGGCGAGGTCGTCGGCGAGCTCGGCGAACCGCCGTTCGACGCCCAGCAGAGCCCGTACCGGGTACCGGGAAGCCAGCAGCCGGGACACCACGACGGTGCCTTCGGCGATGACGAGTCCCTTGCCGCCCGGGCGGTCGGGGCGGCGGTCCGCTGTGGACAGGTCGCGGAAATCGTCGACCCGGGGGTCGTCGCGGCCGGCGATGTGGATCAAGCCCATTCGTCCAGTCTGTCACCCGCCTGCCGTCCCGCTCATTGGTCCGAACGTCGAGCCACCCTTGGTCCGAACGGAGGTAATTTGCTTTCGGTTAACCCCCCGTGACGGAGAGCACCAGTTTGGCCGCTAGCCCGGTTGCATCGGCTGTGTAACGGTTGTCCGCCGGGCCTGAAACACGTCCTGGTTCCACACCGACGAAAAGCAGGGATGGTCATGGGGATGGACCTCGCGGCTCAACCGTTCAACACGCTCGACCGGGGACGGTACCGCCGCAAGGTGCAGCGTTGCCTCGACACGTTGGCCCGCATGCTCACCGACGGCAGTTTTTCGTTCCCCCGCAAGAACATCGGCCTCGAGGTAGAGCTGAACCTGGTCGACCGCGAACTGCGCCCGTCGATGACGAACACCGCGGTGCTGGAGGCGCTCGACGACCCGTCGTTCACCACCGAGCTGGGCCAGCACAACATCGAGCTGAACGTGCCGCCGCGGCCACTGGCCGGCGATTCGGCCCTCCAGCTCGAAGACGACCTCCGCGCGTACCTCGCGACCGCGGCGTCGAAGGCCCGCGACACCGGGTCGTCGCTGGCCATGATCGGCATCCTGCCGACGTTGAAGCACGAGCACTTCGACCAGAAGTGGCTCACCAACAAGTCCCGGTACGTCACCCTGAACGACCAGATCTTCGCGGCGCGCGGCGAACGGACCGTGCTGGCGATGGAAGGCGCGCCCCTGCCGGGCCAGCAGCCGGAACGTCTTCGCAGCTATGCGGAATCCATTCTTCCGGAGGCCGCGTGCACGAGCGTCCAGCTGCACCTGCAGGTGGCGCCGGAGGAGTTCGCCGCGCACTGGAACGCCGCTCAGTGCCTGGCCGGGCCGCAGATCGCGCTCGCCACGAACTCGCCGTTCCTGCTGGGCAAGGCACTCTGGCAGGAGACGCGCATCCCGCTGTTCCTCCAGGCGACCGACACGCGCCCGGAGGAGCTGAAGAACCAGGGCGTGCGGCCGCGCGTGTGGTTCGGGGAGCGCTGGATCACGTCGATCTTCGACCTGTTCGAGGAGAACGTCCGCTACTTCCCCGGCCTGCTCCCGGAAACCGACGTCGAAGACCCGATCGAGGCGCTCGACGCGGGCCAGGCGCCCAAGCTCACCGAGCTGCGCATGCACAACGGCACCATCTGGCGCTGGAACCGCCCGGTGTACGACGTCGTCGACGGCCTGCCGCACCTGCGGATCGAGAACCGGGTGCTGCCGGCCGGGCCGACCGTCGTCGACACCGTGGCGAACGCGGCGTTCTTCTACGGCGCCCAGCGCGCGCTCGCGGAGGCGGAACGCCCGGTGTGGAGCCAGATGTCCTTCCAGGCGGCGGAGGAAAACCTCTACGCCGGCGCGCGGCGCGGGTTCGAGGCACAGCTGTACTGGCCGGGCATCGGCTGGATCCCGCCGGACGAGCTGGCGCTGCGCGTGCTGCTCCCGCTGGCCCACGAGGGGCTGCGCCGCTCCGACGTCTCCGACGAGGCCCGCGAGCGCTACCTCGGGATCATCGAGCGCCGCTGCCTCGCGCGGCGGACGGGGGCGACCTGGCAGCGCGACTACGTCCTGCGCGGGCAGGAGCGCGGGCTCGACCGGGAAGAGGCGCTCAACCTGATGCTCGGGCGCTACCTGGAGCTGTCGGAAACGGGCGAGCCGGTACACACCTGGCCGTCTGATGAGTGAGCGCTAGCCTGGGTCGATGCCGAAGATTCTCGGTGAGTCGCTCGAAGCGCACCGGCGTGAGGTGCGGACGCGGGTCTTCGAAGTCCTGCGCGCCCAGCTGTACGAACGCGGCTTCGACGCGATCACGCTCGCCGGGGTCGCCTCGGCCGCCGGGGTGGGCCGGACCGCGCTGTACAACCACTTCCCCGACAAGGAAAGCCTGCTCGTCGCGTTCGTCGAGGACGAAGCGGCGCGGTACGTCACGCGGCTGACCGAGGCCGTCGAGGCCCACGCGGACCCGGTGGACCAGCTCGCCACGTTCGTCCGGCTGCAGCTGCGCGTGCTGGCCGAGTACCACATGCCGCCGGGCACGGCGCTCGCGTCGGCGCTGGCGCCCGCGGCGTACCGGCGGATCAGCGCGCACGCCGACCCGATCACCGACCGGCTGCGCGCGATCCTGGCCGGCGGCGTCGACCTGGGGCGCTGGCCGGCCGAGGACCCGGACGTCCTGATCCCGATGATCACCACCGCGCTGGGCAACCGGACGCTGGTCGACGGGCCCTCCGAGCAGCTGGAAGACGTCGTCGAGGCTGCGGTGCGGTTCGTGCTGAGAGCGGTCGGAGCGTCGATTTAGGATAGCCTTACCCGGATAAATGCCCTACGATCTTTCTGACAGCGTGTCAGATCGATCGCCGGGAGGCCTGCCCATGTCGGTGACCACGGATGCTCGCCCCTTCTCGGCGACCCTGCGCGCGTCGACGCTCCAGGTGCACGAGAAGGCGAACTACTCGACGTACATGCGCGCCCTGCTCGGCGGCGAGCTGACGCAGGAGGGCTACACCCAGCTCGCGATTCAGTACTACTTCGTCTACGGCGCGATCGAGGCGGCGAGCGACCGCATGGCCGGCGACCCGGTCGGCGGCGAATTCGTGTTCGACGAGCTGCGGCGGCTGCCCCACCTCGAGCGCGACCTCGCGCACCTGGTCGGCCCGGACTGGCGCTCGACCATCTCCCCGCTGGCGTCGACGCGGGCGTACGTCGCGCGAGTCGGCGAAGCGTCTTCGTGGGCGGGCGGGTACGTGGCGCACCACTACACGCGCTACCTGGGTGACATCGCGGGCGGCCAGGCGATCCGGCGGCTGCTGGAGAAGAAGTACGACGTCGCCGAGGCCGGCACGCTCTTCTACCACTTCGAGGGCATCGGCAGCGCGCCCCGCTTCCGCGATCGGTACCGCGCGAAGCTGGACAACGCGCCGTGGAACGAAGCCGACCGCGCGCGGGTGATCGACGAGACACTGGTCGCGTTCGAGTGCAACGTCGCCGTGTTCGAGGAGCTGGCTTCGCGGCTGGACGAATACCGCGCCTGAATGATCGTCGTCACAGCTCGTTGACCTCCACTTAGGTGCAGGTAGCAGGCTCGGTTTCGGGTGACGGACCCTCGGGTACGCCACAGACGAACCGCCGTCCCACGTTGCGATGGCCACGCGCCCCCGCTCGCCGCGCAGAGGCGTGTGCTACTAGGTTCGGTACAGGAAACTTGTGTCGAAGACAGAAGGAGGGCCAATGGCCCGCTACGAGCTCCCCGATCTCGACTACGACTACAGCGCGCTCGCGCCGCACATCTCGGGCGAGATCAACGAGCTGCACCACAGCAAGCACCACGCGACCTACGTCAAGGGCGCGAACGACACTCTCGACAAGATCGCGGAAGCCCGCGACGCCGGCGACTTCGGCGGCATCGTCGGTCTCGAGACCACGCTGGCCTTCAACCTGGCCGGCCACGCGAACCACGTCGTGTGGTGGAAGATCCTGTCGCCGGAAGGCGGCGACAAGCCGACCGGCGAGCTGGCCGCGGCGATCGACGAGGCGTTCGGCTCCTTCGACAAGTTCAAGGCGCAGTTCACCGCCGTGTCGACCACGATCCAGGGCAACGGCTGGGGCGCGCTCTCCTGGGACCCGATCGGCAAGACGCTGATCACCCAGCAGCTGCGCGACCACCACAACAACCTGATCCTGCCGACCGTGCCGATCCTGCTGGTCGACGTCTGGGAGCACGCGTTCTACCTGGACTACAAGAACGTGAAGCCGGACTACGTCAAGGCCCTGTGGAACATCTTCAACTGGGCCGAGATCAGCAAGCGCTTCGACAACGCCGTCGCCGGCGGCAACGGCCTGCTGCTCGGCTGAGGTTTTCGCGGAACGGGGCTCTCCTGCACGGGAGGGCCCCGTTTTCGTCGACGGGTGAAATCACTTGACCTCGAGTGCGGTCGAGGTGTGAGAGTGGTCGACATGGACGTTGACGCGTATCTGGCGCGGCTGGGGGTCGACCGGCCCGCGGCGGCCGACCTGGAGACTCTCCGACATCTGCAAGAACGTCACCTGATCGCGGTCCCGTTCGAGAACCTGAGCATCCACCTCGGCGAGCCGGTTGAACTCGGCGAAGAAGCCTTGTTCGGCAAGATCGTGGATCGCCGGCGCGGCGGCTTCTGCTACGAGCTCAACGGACTCTTCGCGGCGCTACTGCGCTCATTGGGCTACGAAGCTTCGCTGCACGCGGCGCAGGTGTTCCGCCCGGACGGAACGCTCGGCCCACCCCTGGACCACGCGGCGATCATCGTCTCGCTGGACGAGCCGTGGCTGGTCGACGTCGGCTTCGGCCGGTTCTCCCGGCACCCGTTGCGACTGTCCGGCGTGGACGCCCAGCCCGACCCGGACGGCGAGTTCCTGCTGCTGGACGCGCCCCACGGCGACATCGACGTCCTGCGGGACGGCGAGCCGCAGTACCGTCTGGAGCGCCGCCCGCGGCCCCTGGCGGACTTCGTCCCGATGGCGTGGTGGCAGTCGACGTCCCCGGAGTCCCACTTCACGAAGTCCCTGACGTGCTCCCGCCCGACCTCCCAGGGCCGGGTGACGCTGTCGGGCGACCGCCTGATCGAGACGGTCGACGGCGTCCGGCACGAGGTCGCACTGCCGACGGATTCCGCGATCCGGATGGCGTACCGGGTCTACTTCGGTCTCCCCCTGACGCGCCTGCCCACGCCACCGGGTGAGAGTCCCTTGACGAGCGGTGCGCTCAGCCCGACACTGCCGTGAAGACCGCTTTGCTGCCTTGAATGAACGAAGCCCCGGCCTGGGGTTCCCAGGGCCGGGGCTCCGTCCGTTCCCGAACTGACTGCCGCTCCCACCACGAAGCGGACGTGTATGAGGTTAGCCTAACCTCATCCCTCAGACAAGGGGCTCGTCGAGGAGACCCGGATCTCACTCGTTCGAGTTATACCGCGTACCAGCGACGGAACGGGGTCCCTCCAATACGGCTGCCCGGCGACCTCAACCGAGCCGTTAGACCTTCGCCCGCTTGAGCACCCGAAGCCCGAACCGCCGCTGAACCGGCCACGAAACGCCACCCCGCCGGATCAGCACGATCGCACAGACCACCGCGACCAACGCCGAAACCGCTCCACCGATGTAGAACGGAGACCGCCCGCCGAACGCCTGCGCCATCCAGCCGACCATCGGGCCGCCGATCGGGTTGCCGCCGATCAGCACCAGCACGTACAGCCCCATCACGCGGCCGCGCATCTCGGGACTGACCGAGGTCTGCACCAGCGCGTTCGCCGTGTTGAGGAACGTCATCGTGGCGAAGCCGAGCGGGATCAGGCCGAGGCCGAACGTCAGGTACGTCGGCATGAACGCCGTGAGCAGCTCGAACACGCCCAGGAAGAACGCCGACACCAGCATCAGCCGCACCCGCGGCCGGCCCTTCGTCCCGCGACGGGCCGACATCACCGCGCCGGTGAACGTGCCCACCGCGACCAGCGTCGACAGCAGCCCGTAGCCGTCGGCCGCGGTGTGGAACACGTTCGCCGCGACGATCGGCAGCGAGGAGAAGTACGTGATGCCGAACGTGCTGACGAACAGCACCAGCACCATCACCGTCATCAGGTCCGAGCGCCGCCGGACGTACCGCAGGCCCTCGGCCAGCTGCCCCTTCTCGCGCGGCACCGCCGCGACGCGGAACAGCTTGTCCGGGTTCATCATGACCAGCCCGACGATCACCGCGACCGTGCTGACCGCGTTCGCGATGAACAGCCAGCCGGTGCCGATCCAGGTGATCGCGAACCCGGCGATCGCCGGGCCGACGATCCGCGCCATGTTGAAGATCGACGAGTTCAGCGCGACCGCGTTCGCGATCTGGTCCCGGCCGACCATCTCGGCGACGAACGACTGCCGCGTCGGTACTTCGAGCGACGCCGTGATGCCGAGCGTGAAGCACAGGACGTAGACCTGCCACAGCGCCACGAGCCCGGTGATGTCGAGGACACCGAGCACCACGGCCTGCGCGCACGCCGCGACCTGGATCCAGGTCAGCAGCCGCCGCTTGTCGACGCGGTCGGCGAGGACCCCGGCCCACAGCGAAAGGAACAGGGTCGGCGCGAACTGCAGCGCCACCGCGATGCCGAGGGCGATCGGGTTGTTGCCGCTGAGGGTGAACACCAGCCAGTCCTGGGCGATGCGCTGCATCCAGGTGCCGACGTTCGAGATGACCTGGCCGGTGAAGAACAGCCGGTAGTTGCGGACCCGCAGGGACGCGAACATGCCGCGGCGCTGCACTTCGGAAGGGCGCGACTCGGACGGCGGCGAAGCGGACGGCGGTGGCGCCGTGTCCCGGGTAGCAGTGGTCTCGATGGAACGTTTCGTTTCGCTACCCGTGGCCGTCACCGTGGTTAGTTCCCCGCCATCCTGTCTATGATTTCGGCGGCTTTCGAGAGCACTTCGCGCTCTTCGTCGCCGAGTTCCGCCAACTGCCGGTCCAGCCACGCCTCCCGCACGGAGATGGCCTTCTGCACGTAGGCCAGTCCGCTCTCGGACAGCTCGACGATGGCCTGCCGGCCATCGGTCGGGTGCGGGCGCCGCTCGACGAACTTCAACTCTTCGAGCGCGGCGATCACCCTCGTCATCGAGGGCGGCTGGACGCCTTCCTTCGCGGCGAGCTGACCCGGGGTCAGCGCACCGCACTTGTGCAGGGTGGACAGCGCGGCGACCTGCGTCAGCGTGAGGTCGTCCCCGACGCGCTGTGCCCGCAGCCGGCGGTTGAGCCGGACCACCGCGAGACGCAGACGGCTCGCCAAGGAGCGTTCGTGCGTGTCGCCGGACATATAGTTAGCATACCTTACGATGTTGCGGCCGCACGGGTGATCTCCGTCAACCCGCAACCGGGGACACCGCCGCGCGTCCTCTGCGAGGGAACGAACCTGGGGGTCGGATGAACAAGAAGCTGGTGGGCTCGGCCGTGGTCGGCGCGGCGGTCGTGGCGATCGTGGCGGCGCAGTTCTGGGGCGGCGAAGACACGCCGGCGGCCGCGCCGCCACCACCGCCGGCGCCGGCGATCACGCAAGGCGCGCTGGAGGTCTACCGGCTCGCGGACGCGGACGGCCCCGGCTCGGCGATCGAGATCCCGGTGCCGTCGTCCTGGGCCGTGAACCGCGACAAGGAGCGCGCGAGCTACCGCCGAGGCGACCTCCTGCTCGAGACCGACCGGGTGCCGATCACGCAGGAGGACGCCCTCGGCGGGCTCCGGGCGGTGGCCGGCCGACAGGGCGGCACGGTGGCCGAGCACGCCCCGATCGCCGACCGCGACGCCGCGGAATGGGACTTCACCTACGAACGTGACGGCGTGCCGCGCCGGGTGACCGTGGTCGGTCTCGGCGCCGGCGACGCGCTGGTGACGATCCGGTTCGAGGCTCCGGCCGCGGATTTCGAGCGCGACCGGAGCGTCCTCGACGAGGCCCTGAAGGTCAGGGGTTGATCAGCGGAACGCCGCCTGGAGCGGCCCGACCGCGAAGTAGGCGACGAAGGCCAGCGCGATCACCCACATCAGCGGGTGCACCTGGCGGGCCTTGCCGGTCGCCGCGCGGATCACGACGTAGCTGACGAAGCCGGCGCCGATGCCGTTGGCGATCGAGTACGTGAACGGCATGACGACGATGGTCAGGAACGCGGGCAGCGCGATCGAGTAGTCGGTGAAGTCGATGTCGCGAACCTGCGACATCAGCATCGCGCCGACCACGACCAGCGCCGGCGCGGCCGCCTCGACCGGCACCACCTGGTAGAGCGGCGTCAGGAACATCGCGGCGATGAACAGCGCGCCGGTGACGACGTTCGCCAGGCCGGTCCGCGCGCCTTCGGCGATGCCGGACGCCGATTCGACGAACACCGTGTTCGAGCTGGCCGAGCCGAACCCGCCGGCCGCGCCCGCGAGGCCCTCGACGAACAGCGCCTTGCCGACGTTGGGCAGCTGACCGTCCTTCGGCAGCAGGTCGGCCTCCTTGGCGAGGCCGGTCATGGTGCCCATCGCGTCGAAAAAGTCCGCCAGGACCAGCGTGAACACGAGCAAGCAGACGGTGATGATCGGCAGCCGCGTCCAGGCGCCGAACGAGACGTCACCCACCAGCGAAAGGTTCGGCAGGCCGACGACCTGGTCCGGCAGCGCGGGGTAGCCGAGGTTCCAGCCCTTCGGGTTCGTGCCCTGCGACGGCCCGGCCTTGACGATCGCCTCGACGACGACGGCCAGCACGGTCGACGACAGCACGCCGATCAGGATCGCGCCCTTGACCTTGCGCACGACCAGGACGCCGGTGATCAGCAGGCCGACGACGAAGACCGCGGTCGGCCAGGAGGCGATCGAGCCGTTGATGCCCAAGCCGACCGGGACGGTGGTGTTCGCGGCGTCCGGCAGGCGGCGCACGAACCCGGCGTCGACCAGGCCGATCAGGCAGATGAACACGCCGATGCCGACGGCGATCGCGGACTTCAGCGCGGCCGGCACGGCCCGGAACACCGCGGTCCGGAACCCGGTCAGCACCAGCGCCACGATGATGACGCCCTCGATGACGACCAGGCCCATCGCTTCGGGCCAGGTCATCTGCGGGGCGATGGTGACCGCGACCAGGCTGTTGATGCCCAGGCCGGTCGCGATCGCGAAGGGGTAGTTCGCGACCAGCCCCATCAGGATCGTCATGACGCCGGCGACGAGCGCCGTCACCGCGGCGACCTGCGGAACCGGCAGGATGCCGCCGAGGAGGTCCTTGTGCGCGCCCGCGTCGTCAGCCGAGAAACTGCCGATGATCAGCGGGTTCAGCACCACGATGTAGGCCATCGTGACGAAGGTGACCAGACCGCCGCGCAGCTCGCGCGGCACGGTCGAACCCCGTTCGGTGATCTTGAAGAACCGGTCCAGTGTGGACGTCCCGGTGCGGGTCGTCTCCTGCTCCGCCATTCGCCTGCCCATTCTGTCGCTGCTGCGGAGTACCCTTCACCACGTGAGTGAACCGATCAATCCACCGGAGGTTACGGGCTCGTTGCGGCACACGCCGGAGCTGCCCAAGAAGCTGACCGACCTGACGCCGGTGGTGATCGTAGGCACTTCGATCTGGGCTGTCGCGCTGGTGGTGCTCTTCTTCACGACTTCGGGGCTGTGGGTGCAGACAGCGCTGTCCGGGTTCGTGCTCGGGTTCATCGGCCTGGCGATCATCGCCTGGCAGCGCGCCGCCGCCCGGCGGGGATCGAAGTCGGCGCAGCGGCTCTGAGCCCTTTGACGCTTACGCCAGCAGCGTCCGCGGCGAGGGGTCGTCGAGCAGCGCGGTGATGAGGTGCCGGTCGGGCCAGCGCCCGGCCGCCCAGGCGAACGCGCGCGCCAGGCCTTCGGAGGTGTCGGCGGCGTGCAGCCGGTCATCGGACCACCACTGGACGTCGTGGTCGGCGCCTTGGATCGACACGGTCAGCGGGTCGTGCACCAGCACACCACCCTCGGGCAACCGGATGCCGAGCTGGTCGGCAACGAGCTTCAGCGCGGGCAGCTCGGCCCACGGCGCGTACTCGCCTTCGCTGGTCACAGCGGCCTGTTCGGTACTGGCGAGCGGCAGGTCGAGCAGGTCCGCGAGGCGTTCCGGATCCTCGGGCGCGACGACGTACTGGTCGGGCTCCAGCGCCCCGGCCACCCAGGGCACGTCCAGGACCAGCGCACCGTCCACAACGGACCCGTCGGCGGCCCGGACCGCTTCCGGCGGCCGGGGTTCGAACCCGGAGTCCACGACGGCGTCGTGAGCGCGGGTGATCAGTCCACTCGAGATCGTCCGCTCCGGATCGGCGAGCCGCTTCAGAACGTCCTCGGCCTCATCCACAGTGGACAGTGTCAGGTCGGTTCGCACCCCGGCGGCCCTGAGCAGTTCCTCACTCAGCCCGAGGTCGGGAACCTCGTCGTAGAGCCCGGCCAGGTCGGCGCCGGGCAGGCGCCACTCGCTCGGGGCCAGCCCGCCGAGCACGGCGTACTGGGCGATCCACCAGGCGGCGTGTCCTCGGGGCACGCGCAGGGCGCGCAAGGTTTCCGGGCGCGCGGCGAGCAGGCGCAGCGCGGCGGGCCAGGCGTCGTCGGCGACGAGGTCGAGGTCCCGGATCGCGACGAGTGTCGACGGCGGCTCCGGCAGCGAGTCCCACCAGGCTTCCTCGTCCGGCAGGTCGTGGTCGGGCTCGTGCGGCTCGTCGTCGGTGACCACCGCGAACGAGTCGAGGACGCCGGCGGCCTTGAGCGTGTCGTCCGGCCAGTCTTCGGCGAAGTCCTCGTCGAGGACGTCGAGCGCGCCGTCCTCGTCGAAGACCTCTTCGTCGAAGATCTCGACGAGCGGCGACGCGGGAAGCACGAGTTCGTCGGCACGCCGCCAGGTGTCGGTGGCGGGCAGGGCGAGGGCGCCGACCCACCGCGGGGCGTCGTCCCCGCAGTCGGCGATCAGCCGGAGGACCGCGCCTGCGAGCGTCGTACCGTCCAATCCGGACCGGACGTCTTCGACGCTGCGCTCGACGGCGTCACGCAGCTGGTCGGCGTTGAGCAGCTCACGAGCGTCGGCTTGCTTGGCGCCCAGGCGTTCCAGCAACGGGTGCGACGCGGCGGGGTGCACCAGCCGCAGCCCGGGAATGTCCACATCGGACAGGAGGTCGAGCAGCTCGGCCGAACCCTCGACCAGCAGGCTGCCCCTCGCGCCGGGCAGCGTCCGGCCGTCGGAGAGCGGCACAGGCAGGCCGTCCAGCCGCTCGCTCGCGAGCGCGTGGGACTCGACCGCCTTGGCGAGTGCCGCGTAAACGTCGTGCCACCAGCCCGGTTCCCTGGCGACTCCGGTAAGCGTTTCCAGCACCTCTTCGACGCTGATCACCTGTACCGCGACGGCTTTCAGCACGCTGGCGGGTGCCGCGCCCTTGAGCAGACCCGGGACGACGTCGGCGATCAGTTCGGGCAGGCCGGGTACGTCGACGTCGAGCACCTTCGCCTGCCGCCCGGCGACCTCGCCACCGTCCTGAGTGGACAGCCACGGCTCAGAACTGAGGTTCGCCAGCACTTCGTCACGCAGCTCTGAGTCCACCGTGGACTTCGGAAAGCCCGGAACGGGCACGAGCGCGAACCGCTGTTCCGGCGGGAGCAAGCGCACCAGCCGGACGTACTCGGCGGCGGCATGCTCAAGTGCCTTGGTCAGCTCGGACCCGGGCAGCGCCCGGCGCCGCGAAGGTTCGACGGGCACGGAGGCGAGCAGCCTCGCGGGCAGCGAGAGGCCGTCGTCCGTCGGGGTGGGGGCGTGCAGGACGTCTTCGGCGAGCGGCTTCGGAACACCCTCTTTGTCGACCGGCACCGCCCAGACGACGTCGCCGCGATGGGTCAGCCACCGGGTTTCCCTCTGCGGACCCCGGATTTCCACGATGTCCTGGATGGTCGTCCGAGTCCACACGCGACCGTCCACATCGGCCTCGGCCAGCCACGGCAGGGCGAGGAGCAGGTCCCCGATGTCCGCGCCGAGCTGATCGAGCAGGGCTTGCCCGTCGACGTCATCCCTGAGCGGCAGCCGGACTTCGGTGTCGAAGCCGTCCGGGACGGCGGCGTCCACCGGCCAGGGCAGACGCAGGACGGGAACGTCACCTTCGATGTTCGCGGCAGCGCGTGTTTTCTCGGCGGAAAAGACAACACCGCCGCTGGTCGAGACGACGCTGGGAGCGTCGGAAACGGTACGGACGGCGGCAAAACCGACCCCGAAGCGCCCGACGGTGTCCCCGGTCTTCCCGGACGCCCGCAGCGAGGCGAGGGAGGCCACGCCGCGCGCATCGAGCGGCGCGCCGGTGTTGGCGAACCTGAGTTCCCGGCCCACGAGGGACACCCGGATCCGGCCGGGCTGCCCGGCGGCCATGGCGGCATCGGCGGCGTTCTGCGCGAGTTCGACGAAGAGCCGATCCCGATAGGCACCGACGCGCAGGTCCTGCTCGACGTTGGTGTCCTCGAGGAGCCGGGTGGGCGAGTCCTGCCAGGCGCGCAGGGTGGAGTCACGGAGCCGCGCGGTGCCGAAGGGATCCCCGGCCCCGTGCGGCTCAGAGGTTCCGCTGCTCACCGGCGGTATCGACATCGGCCTGCGCTTCATCGGGGACCACAGTGTCGGCGAGAGCGGCGGTGGGCGGCTCATCCGCGTGCTCTGTCACGGGAGCGGCGTCGGTGACCTCGGCCTGAGTGGGCTCGGCCTCGGCGGGCTCGGGCACGGAGTCCTCAACCGGCGCAGCGCTCACCTCAGCGGACGCTTCCACCGGCGCAGCGGTCTCGGCCACATCGGTGACCTCAGCCCGGGTCGGCTCAGCCTCGGCAGGCTCGGGCACCTCAGCCTGGGCGGGCTCGGTCTTGGCAGGCTCGGTCACCTCAGCCGCCACCGGCGCAGCGATCTCCCCCGCGTCGGCGACCTCGGCCTGGGCTGGCTCAGCCTCGGCGGACTCCGGAACATCAGCCCCGGCAGGAGCCGACTCAGTCGCCTCGGCCTCGCCCGGCCGGGCATCGGTCGCACCCGCCTGCTCGGCAGCGTCGACCTGGGGCGCGGCGTCGGTCACCTCAGCCTGGGTCGGCTCGGCCTCCGCAGGCTCGGCCACGGCAGCATCCGCAGGCGCAGCCGCTTCGGCTGCCACCTCGCTCCGCTCCGCCTGGGCCTGCTCGGCATCAGTCGCAACCGGCTCGGCCGCGGGCTCTGTCGCCACAGCGTGCGGCTCGTTGACCGCATCGGTCGCGGCAGGTTCCGCCGCGACCGCGACCGGCTCGGCAGCCGCATCCTGCGTATCGGTCGCCACAGTTGGGTCGACCGCTTCACTCTCGGCCGCCGCAACCTGGGCCGCGTCGGGCTCAGCCGCCACCGGCTCGGCAACCTCGGCGGTCGCTGCTTGCTCGGGCTCGGGAACCGTCACTTGGGTCTGCGCGGAATCCGCCGCTGCCGCGACGGCAGCCGCATCAGTCGCAACCGGCTCGGCCGCCGCATCGGGCTGTGCCTCGGATGCCTGCGACTCAGCGGCAACATCGGTCGGTTCGGCCTGGGCCGGCTCCGCCGCGATCCCCTCGGCCGTGACCGTCTCAGCAGCCGCACCGGCCGCCTCGACCTGCGCCGAATCGGGCTCGGTCGCAACCGGTTCGGCAACCACAGCGGCCTGCTTCGGCTCGGCCACCGCACCCTCAGCCGAGCCAGACTCCGCCGCCACCGGCTCCGCGACCACAACGGCCGCCTCGGCCGGCACCGGTTCAGCGTCAGCCGCCGGCTCGGCAACCCCACCGGCCACCTCGCCCGCCTCCGCGACGACCTCCGGCTCCACCTCCGCCGATGACACGTCCGACTCCGCGATCCCCGTCTCGGGTTCCGCCGCCGCCGTCTCCACCACCTCAGCGGGCTCCGGCGTGAAGTCCAACAACGAATCGTCGTACACCAGCTCCGCCACCGGGATCGAGGACGTCACCTCGACCTCGACCTCCGAGTGGGCGCCGCAGCCGTACTCCACGTCCACCACGTGGCCGTCCGCCGGGGCGATGTCGTTGCTGCACACCCCGAACACCCCGCGCAGCGAACCCGCCAGCGGCACGAAGAACCCGCACGTCCCGCACACGTCCGGCGCGCTGCGGGCCATGTCCGAACGCGGCCCGAACTCACCGTCGTGCCAGCGGGATGCCGCCTCCGTGCGACCGAAGCGGGACAGCACGTGGACGCGCCCCAGGCCGGCGTCGCGGGCGACGTCCTCCACCGCCGGGTCGTCCGACTGCAGGTACGCCGGGGCCAGGCGGGGGTCGTTCTCGTCCGTCGGGAAGATGTCGCCGACGCCCAGGTCGCCCGCGCGCACCCGGCGCTCCCACGGCACCCACGCCGGCGCGACCAAGGCGGAAGGCCCCGGCACCAGGACGACCTCGCTGACCGTCACCGGCTCGTCGTCGCCCGCCAAGGCGACTGTCACGCACCAGCGCCAGCCGCCGTAACCCGGGACCTGGGCCTCGAACAGGTGACTCGCCGTGACCGCGTCCTCCCGCGTGACACCCACGTGGGTGCCGATCTGCTCCTCGGGCGTTTCGTCGAGCACTGCCGCGCGCGCGAACTCCACCGCATCGGCGAGCTTGCGCTGCACGGAACCGTCATCGAGGGTCAGCAGCAGCGTCATGCGGCCAATTGTGCCGCACGCATCCTCGGCGCCCGTGCCAGGCTGTTCATGTGCGCACGCCGATCATCACCACGCTGCTGGTGGCCGCCGCGCTGGGCGGCTGCGCCAGTGCCCCCGGCCAGGAGACGAGCCCGGAACAGCTGACCGTCGAGGTGGTCTCGACCCTGCCGCACGACCCCACCGCCTTCACCGAAGGCCTCGAGTTCGCCGGCGGCACCCTCTACGAAAGCACCGGCCTCGCCGGGCAGTCGACGCTCACCGCCGGACCGCCCGGCGGCCCGCCCCGGACCACGGCCACGCTCCCCTCGCCGCTCTTCGGCGAAGGCGTCACCGTCCTCGGGCCGACGCTGTGGCAGCTCACCTGGCAGGACGGCTTCGCCATCGAACGCGACGCGACAACCCTCGCCGAGCTGCGCCGCGTCGGATACGAAGGCGAAGGCTGGGGGCTCTGCCACCAGGCCGGCGGCCGGCTCGTCATGAGCAACGGCTCGGCGCGGCTGACCTTCCGCGACCCGAAGACCTTCGCCGTCACCGGTGGCGTCGACGTCGGGCGCGACCAGCTCAACGAGCTCGAGTGCGTCGGCGGCGACGTCTACGCAAACGTTTGGCACACCGACACCGTCCTGCGGATCGACGCCGCGACCGGGCGCGTCACCGGGATCATCGACGCAGGTCGGCTCCGCGCGCAGCTGAACAGAACCGGCACCGAGGACGTGCTCAACGGTATCGCCGCCGTGCCGGGCACGGACGAATTCCTCCTCACCGGGAAGCAGTGGCAGGTCACGTTCCGGGTGAGGTTCGTCCCGAAGACCCCGTAAAGCACGGGTGAGCAGGCGGAACCGACCCTCGGTAAGGCAGGATTGAGACGTGGCACTCTTCGGCTCCCGCTCCGACGGCTCCGGCTCGCAGCAGCGCGGCCGGAAGTCGAAGCGCCGCTGGACGCCGGAGCCGGGCGCCGCGCAGGCCAAGCCGTGGCGGGAGGCCGCCGCCCCCACCCGGGCGGAGCCCACCCGCGTCGAGCACCGGAGCGCGCCGCCGCCCACCCGCGTCGAACGGCCCGTCCCGCCACCGCCGCGTGGCGGCTACTACGGCGACCCCGCGCCGCACGAGGCCCCGACCACCGCCGCGCCGATGGGACAGCGGCCATCGCCGCCCCCGCGCGGTGCCCGGCCCTACGACCCGAACCGCACCGAGCCGGTCCGCCGCGAGCAGCCCGGGTTCTACCAGGGCGAACGCCGTCCCGGCAGCGGTGAGTACGAGCACTACGACACCGGTGGCTACGCGGGCGAACCGCGGCCGCCCGAGGCGGAGCCCCTGCCGCCGCGGGAGGAGCCGCGCACCCCGGGTGGCACGCCGAAGCTGCCGAAGAAGATCACCGTCACGCGGGTCGCGGCGATGCGCAGCCGGCAGCTGACCGGCCAGGCCGTCGGCGCCTTCCAGCGCGCGACGAAGGCCGACGGCGCCGAGAAGTCGGGCCTCACCTCGCTGACCTACGCCGTGATGCTGAACTACGCCAGCGACGCGGCGATGGCCATCGCGCTGGCCAACACCCTGTTCTTCGCCGCGACCAGCGGCGAGAGCAAGGGCAAGGTCGCGCTCTACCTGCTGATCACGATCGCGCCGTTCGCGCTGGTCGCGCCGGTGATCGGCCCCGCGCTCGACAAGGTGCAGCGGGGCCGGCGGCTGGCGATGTGCGCGTCTTCGGTCGGCCAGGGCCTGATGGCCGTCGTGATGGCGCTGCACTTCGACGACTGGCTGCTCTACCCCGCCGCGCTCGGGATGATGGTGCTCTCGAAGTCGTTCACCGTGCTCAAGGCCGCGGTGACGCCCCGGGTGCTGCCGTCGGAGATCACCCTCTCCAAGACCAACGCCCGGCTGACGACGTTCGGCCTGGTCGCCGCCGGCGCGTTCGGCGCGCTGGCCAGCGGGATCAACGCGATCTCCGGCTCGGCCGGCGCGCTCTGGTTCACCGCGCTGATCTGCGTCGCCGCCGCCGTGCAGTCGATGCGGATCCCGGCCTGGGTCGAGGCGACCGAAGGCGAGGTGCCGACGTCGCTCCTGGCCCACCCGACGGAGAAGAAGCGGCGCCAGCCGATGGGGCGCCACATCGTCGTCGCGCTGTGGGGCAACGGCTCGGTGCGCGTGCTCACCGGGTTCCTGATGATGTTCGCCGCGTTCGCGGTGAAGGCCCAGACCGAAGGCAGCGGGCAGACGCCGTTCATGCAGCTGCTCCTCCTCGGCGTGATCGGCGCCGCCGCGGGAGCCGGCGGGTTCCTCGGCAACGCGCTGGGCTCGCGGCTGCAGTTCGGCAGCCCGGACCAGGTGATCGTCGGGTGCGTGGCGGGCTGCGTGCTGGCCGCGCTGGTCGCGACGATCCTGCCCGGCCTGGCCACGGCCGCGATCGTCGGCCTGGTCGGCGCGACGGCCAGCGCGCTGGCCAAGATCAGCCTCGACGCCGTGATCCAGGAGGACCTGCCCGAGGAGTCGCGCGCGTCGGCGTTCGGCCGCTCGGAGACCGTGCTGCAGCTGGCCTGGTGCTGCGGCGGCGCGATCGGCCTGCTCCTGCCGCCGACCTACTGGATCGGCTTCCTGGTCATCACGATCCTGCTGGCGATCGGGACGACCCAGACGTACCTGGTGCGCCGCGGCGGTTCGCTCGTGCCGGGCCTCGGCGGCGACCGGCCGCTGCGGCCCGAGCCGACCGGCAGCTTCCCGGCCCAGGGCCTGCCCAGGGACCCGTCGGCCCGCCGGTAGGGTCTGAGTCCATGCGACGTTCCCGGGTGGTGGCCCTGCTTGCGGCCGGTGGGTTCGCGGTGGCCGGCTGCTCGGCGCCCGGCCCGGCCGAGGTCACCTTCTACGCCGACGGCCACACCATCAACACCACGCCGGTGCTCACGTGCGACTACTCGCAGCAGCTCGCGCAGCCGTGCAGCGCGAAGGGCGCGACGCAGACGCTGAAGGTCCGCCCGGGCAAGCCCGTGCAGATCTCGGTGCCCGGCGAGGTCGCCGACGCGCCGTGGCAGATCGTCTACGAGTACGTCACCCCGCGGGGCGAGTTCAAGCAGAGCGACCCGATCCCGTTCACCTCACTGGACCGCTACGCCTACACCGTCACGCCGCCGACGCCCGCGGACCGCATCTCGGCGGTCGACGTGCAGCGGTACACCGCCGTGCTGAACGCGGGCACCGGCGAGTCGGGCCTGCTGCCCAGCGACGTCTGGGGCCTGCGGCTCGAGGCTTAGGGATCGATGTCCCGGGCCACCGCGCGCATGATCTCGCCGATCTGCTTGGTGTGCTTGCGATCCGGGTAGCGGTTGCGCCGCAGGTCCGGCTGCACCTTCAGCTCGAGCAGCTTGATCATGTCCTCGATCAGGCCGTGCAGCTCCTCCGCCGGGCGACGACGCGCTTCGGCGACGGACGGCGGCGGGTCGAGCAGCCGGACGGAAAGCGCTTGCGGGCCGCGACGGCCGTCGGCGACGCCGAACTCGAGCCGCTGCCCGGCCTTGAGCCCCTCGACGCCCTGCGGCAGCGCGGCCTTGCGAATGTAGACGTCGGCGCCACCCTCGTCCTGCGTGACGAAACCGAAGCCCTTCTCCGCGTCGTACCACTTGACCTTGCCGGTCGGCACTTCCCTCACCAGTCCTTCTGCTGTCCCGCTCATGACGAACGCGCCCGGGGGCGTACCCAGGGCGCGCTCCTGAAAGGGTATCTCGCCACACGCCCTGGGGAGAAGTCGATACCGGCCGATATCCTTCGAGTCATGACGACCGCGACGAAGGAGACCACCGTGGCCGCCCCCGGCAAACCGTTCTTGATGCGGATCGGCATCGGCCTGTTCGCCCTCGGCATGATCGCCGTGCTGACGGTGTTCATCATGTTCGCCGCCGGTCTGGAGAACCTGCCGATCTGGCTGTCCGTCGGCGCCGGCGTCGTCACCCCGCTGGGCCTGCTGCTCGGCCTGCTCGCGCTGGTCTTCGAGGCCAGGGCCAAGAAAACCGGCGACTAGGGCACCGCGCTCCCCGCGAAGGTCCGCTCGAACCAGTCCGGGAACTCCGTCAGCGAGTCGAACACCACTTCGGCGCCTTCGCTCAGCAGAAGCGCGCGATCGCACGGGCCCGTCGTGACGCCGACCGGGATCGCGCTCGCGGCGAGCGCGCCCCGGATGTCGCCGGCGTGATCTCCGACATACACCCGCGCGTCGTGCGCCAGGAGCGCCTCCGCCTTCCGCGTCGACCACAGTTCACCGACGACCTCGTCGACGTCCAAGCCGAGCGCGTCCACGTGCAGCTGTGCGTTGGGCCCGTACTTGCCGGTGACGACCAGCGTGCGCCCGCCCGCCGCGCGGACCGCGCGCAGCGACTCGACCGCGCCCGGCAGGGCCACGGTGCTCGGCACGACCATGTCCGGGTACAGCGCGCGGAAGCGGTCGACGAGCCCCGGGATGCGTTCCTCGGGCGCTTCGAAGCCGCGCAGGATGTCGTCGAGGGGCGGGCCGAGGTTGGCCGCGAACGCGTCGCCGTCCAGCGGCAGGCCGGATTCGGCGCCGAGCGCGTTCATCGCCGCGGCCATGCCCGGCCGCGCGTCGATCAGTGTCATGTCGAGGTCGAACCCCACCGTGATGCCCACCCCTGCACGGTAACTGGCACCACCGACAGATTTACACGCCAACCAATCATGTACAGCGTCTTGACAGTGTGGACATCTGTGTCAAGGTGAGGGTGTGACCAGCTTCACTGACCGGACGAAGGCGTCCCTCCGGGAAGCCTTGCTCGACGCCGCCGCGGACCTGCTGCCGGAAGGCGGTTACGCGGGGCTGCGGATGGCCGACGTCGCGGCCCGGGCCGGGGTGAGCAGGCAGACGGTCTACAACGAATTCGGCACCAAGGCGGCGCTGACCCAGGCGGTGGCGCTGCGCACCGCGTCGGAGTTCCTCGACGGGATCCGGCAGCGGTTCGAAACGGCGGACGGGCTCCTGGCGGGCATCCACCACGCCGTCGTCTACACGATCGAGCACGCGCGGGAGAACCGCCTGGTCGCGGCGGCGCTCGGCACCGAAGCCGGCGAGGACCTGCTACCCCTGCTGACCAGCCGGGGCGAGCCGATCCTCACCGCGGCCGCGGACCTCGCCGCCGAGCAGTACCGGGAGTTCGAACCGGGGCTCTCGGCCGAAGCCGCCGCCCTGCTCGCGGAGACGGTGGTGCGGCTTTCACTGTCGCACCTGGTGCTCCCGACGCACTCGGCGACGGAGGCGGCCGACGCCGTCACCGCCGTACTGGAACCCGCCATCCGCCGATTCGTCCCCTGATCGTCCACAATGGAGTGAAACGATGACCGACACGCTCTCCGAGCTGCGGACCGGCTTCTCCTCGCTGCGCAAGGGCGGGCTGAACTGGGACTCGTTCCCGCTGCGCCTGTTCGTCAAGGGCAACAAGAAGTTCTGGAACCCCGCCGACATCGACTTCAGCCGAGAACGCGAAGGCTGGGACACGCTGAACGACGAGCAGAAACGCAGCACGACGTACCTGGTCGCGCAGTTCATCGCCGGCGAAGAAGCCGTCACCGAGGACATCCAGCCGTTCATGCGGGCGATGTCGGCGACCGGCCGCTTCGGCGACGAGATGTACCTGACGCAGTTCTGCTTCGAGGAAGCCAAGCACACGGAAGTGTTCCGGCGCTGGATGGACGCCGTCGGGCTGACGCAGGACCTCCACCCGTTCGTGGCGGAGAACCCGCACTACCGCAAGCTGTTCTACGAGGAACTACCGCAGTCGCTGCGGGCGCTGGAGGACGATCCCAGCCCGCTCAACCAGATCCGCGCGAGCGTGACGTACAACCACGTGATCGAGGGTAGCCTCGCGCTGACCGGCTACTACTCGTGGCAGCTGATCTGCACCCAGCAGAACATCCTGCCGGGCATGCAGGAACTGGTCCGCCGCATCGGCGACGACGAACGCCGGCACATGGCCTGGGGCACGTTCACCTGCCGTCGGCACGTCGCCGCGGACGACTCGCTGTGGGACGCGGTCCAGCAGCGGATGGGCGAGCTGCTGCCGCACGCGCTGAACATGATCCAGTGGGTGCAGGACCAGTTCGAGGAAGTGCCGTTCGACAACGACCCGGAGGAGATCATCCAGTACGCGGCGGACCGGGCCCAGCGCCGCTTGGGCGCGATCGAGTCGGCGCGCGGGATGCCGGTGGAGCAGATCGACCTGGACTACTCGCCCGAACACCTCGAGGACACCTTCGGCGAAGAAGACGCGAAGGCGATCGCGGAGGCCGCCGCGGCGGCCTCCTGACGACGTGCCGTGAAGGGCACCTTCAGGGCTTATATTTCCCTGAAGGTGCCCTTCACGGACTTCTCACCAGTCCCAGATGCGGTGCATGCGATCACCAGTCCCAGTGTCGGTTCATGTGCTTCACCACTCCCATTGACGTTGCATTCGGTTCACCAGTCCCAGAAGCGCATCACGTCACCAGTCCCAGAGTCGGCGCCACTCGTTCCCGCGGCTCCAGTCGTTGCCCCGGGACCACTCGTTGTTCCGGGACCACTCCCAACCTCGAGTCATGCCCACTCCCTTCGCGAGACGATCCTTGCGAAGGTGTCACGCGCGACCGCCCCGGACGGTTTAGGCGTGCTTCGCCGACGCTGCCTTTTCCAAGCCCAGCAGGCTGATCGACTTCTCGCGCATCTCGACCTTGCGGACCTTGCCCGTCACCGTCATCGGGAACTCCTCGACGACGTGCACGTACCGCGGGATCTTGTAGCGCGCGAGCTTGCCTTCGCAGAACTCCCGCACCTTCTCCGCGGTCAACGGCGAGGCACCCTCGCGCATCCGGACCCAGGCCATCAGCTCTTCGCCGTACTTCTCGTCCGGGACGCCGATGACCTGCGCGTCGAGGATGTCCGGGTGCGTGTAGAGGAACTCCTCGATCTCCCGCGGGTACAGGTTCTCGCCGCCGCGGATGACCATGTCCTTGATGCGGCCGGTGATGTTGACGTACCCGTCGGTGTCCATGACGGCCAGGTCGCCGGTGTGCATCCAGCGGGCGGCGTCGATCGCTTCGGCCGTCTTGTCCGCCTGCTCCCAGTACCCGAGCATCACCGAGTACCCGCGCGTGCACAGTTCGCCGGGCTCGCCGCGCGGCACGGTCAGCCCGGTTTCCGGGTCGACGACCTTGACCTCCAGGTGCGGCCCGACCCGCCCGACCGTCGACACGCGGCGCTCGATGGAGTCGTCCGAACGGGTCTGCGTCGACACCGGTGACGTTTCGGTCATGCCGTAGCAGATGGACACCTCGCTCATGCCCATCCGGTCGATGACCTGCTTCATCACCTCGACCGGGCACGGCGAGCCCGCCATGATCCCAGTCCGCAGCGACGACAGGTCGAAGCTCGCGAAGTCCGGGTGGTTCAGCTCGGCGATGAACATCGTCGGCACGCCGTAGAGCGAGGTGCACTGCTCGGCGGCGACGGCTTCGAGCGTCGCCTTCGGATCGAACGCCGGTGCCGGGATCACCATGCAGGCGCCGTGGCTGGTGCACGCGAGGTTGCCCATCACCATGCCGAAGCAGTGGTAGAAGGGCACCGGGATGCACACCTTGTCCCGTTCGGTGTAGTTGCACAGCTCGCCGACGAAGAAGCCGTTGTTCAGGATGTTGTGGTGGCTGAGCGTGGCGCCCTTGGGGAAGCCGGTCGTGCCCGAGGTGTACTGGATGTTGATCGGGTCGTCGGCCGAGAGCCCGGCCTGCAGGTGCGTCAGCTGCGCGGGGTCACCCTGCCGGCCGGCGTCCATCAGCGTCTGCCAGCTGTCGCTGCCGAGGATCACGACGTGTTCCAGCGCGGCGCACTTCTCGCGGACCTCGTCGACCATCGCGGGGTAGTCGGAGGTCTTGAACGCGTCCGACGCGACGAGCAGGCGGATCCCGGCCTGGTTGAGCACGTACTCGAGCTCGTGCGACCGGTAGGCGGGGTTGATGTTGACCAGGATCGCGCCGATCTTCGCGGTCGCGTACTGCAGGAAGGTCCATTCCGCCCGGTTCGGCGACCAGATCCCGACCCGGTCGCCCTTCCCCATGCCCTGCGCCACGAGACCCAGCGCCAGCGCGTTCACCTCGGCGGCCAGTTCCCGGTAGGTCCACCGGCGGCCGGCGGTCCGGTCGACGAGGGCGTCCCGGTCCCCGAACGCGGCCACCGTCCGATCGAAGTTGTCACCGATGGTGTCCCCGAGCAGCGGAACCTCGGAGATCCCCGAGGCGTAGCTCGGCAGGGCGGGCGCGTCAGGCATGGTGCCTCCTGAAGTCGGCGGTGACTGCCGCCGAGTCTAAGAACCCGGTACCGGGTCAGCCAGCCCGGTGGCAGGATCCACCTGGGAAAGGGAGGGAACCCGATGCGAAGAATCCTGGCCCTGGCCGCGGCGATCCTGCTGCTCGTGCCGGCCACACCGGCAGCAGCGGCGACGAAGGTGATCGTGCTGCCCGGCGCCATGTCCGCCGAAGGCATCACCGCGGCCGGCGGCGGTGACTACTACACCGGCGACCTCATCGCCGGCACGATCTTCCGCGAAAACCTCAGGCGCGGCACCGCCGAGCGCTTCATCGAGGCACCACCCGGGGTCATGGCCGCCGGCGTGGACCTCGACCGGCGCCACGACCTGCTGTTCGTCGCCGGCGCGAAGGGCGGCAAGGCCTACGTCTACAACGTCCGCACCAAGGCGAAGGTCGCGGACTTCACCTTCGGCGACCCGCAGACGTCCTACGTCAACGACGTCGTGGTGACCCCGGCCGGCGCGTGGTTCACCGACTCGTACCACCCGCAGCTGTTCTTCGTGCCGGTGGTGGCCGGCGTGCTCGGAACCCCGCGCACCCTGCCGCTGAGCGGGCCCGGTGCGGGCGGCTCCCCGGGGAACTTCTTCATGAACGACATCATCGCCACGCCGTCCGGCGACACCCTGCTAGTGGCCGCCACGATCCCCGGCAAGGTGTACACGATCAACCCGGTCACCGGAGCCAGCCGGGAGATCGCGGGGGTCAACGCGCCCAGCGTCGTCAGCCTCGTGCTCGAAGGACACCGGCTCTGGGCCGTGCAGCTCGACGACACCATCAGCCGGTGGTGCCTCGACGGCGACCTGAGCCACGGCCAACCCGGCGGCACGATCACGGATCCGCTGTTCGACCAGCCCGTCTCGGCGGTGAAGATCGGCGGCAAGCTCGCCGTCGTCAACTCCCACATCTTCAGCGGCGACCCGCCCACCAGCCCGACCTACGAGGTCCTCGTCGTCGGCGCGTGACCGAGCGGGCGCTGGTAGTGTCCGGACGGGACTTTCAGGGGGGCGATCGATGGCCGGCCAGGGGTTTCGCGACGAGCTGACCCAGTTGCTGCAGGCGCGTTACCCGCTGCTGGTCGTCGAGACGCACGAAGAGCAGCGGGTGCTGCGGGAGATCCGCGCGGTCGCCGAAGACCAGCAGCGGCTGCGGACCCCGCGCCGCGTCTACGTCTGGTCGTCCACCACCGGGCTCGCTCCCGCCGGCGGCCCGCCGATCTCCGAGACCCGCGCCGCGTCGGCCGCTCTGGAACGCGTCTACGGCTGGGGCGAGCCCGCCGTGTTCGTCTTCGTCGACCTGCACCCGTCGCTGGTTTCGGAGGGCGGGCACCGGCCCGATCCGGAGGTCGTCCGCCGGCTGCGGGAGCTCGCCGCCGCGTTCAAGACCCGGCCGGTGCCGCTCAGCCTGATCCTCGTGTCGCCGTCGCTGCCCGTGCCGCCGGAGCTGGAGCACGACGCGACCGTCGTCGACTTCCCGCTGCCCGACCAGCGCCAGATCGGCGAGCTGCTCGACGGCATGGTCGCCGCGCACCGGCAGAACGTCCGGATCAGCATCGACCGCGACGACCGGGACATGATCGTCGCCGCCGCGCGCGGCCTCACGCTGCCCGAAGCGGAGAACGCGTTCGCCAGGGCGCTCGTCGAAGGCGGCGGGCTCGACCCCAGCGACCTGGAGCTGATCCTCGCCGAGAAGCGCCAGGCCGTCCGCCGGTCCGGGATGCTCGACATCGTCCCCGCCGAGACGAGCTTCGACGCCGTCGGCGGGCTGGACCGGCTCAAGCGCTGGCTCACCAAGCGCACCGGCACGTGGACGCCCGCCGCGTCGGCGTACAACCTCGCGGCGCCGAAGGGCCTGCTGCTCACCGGCGTGCCCGGCTGCGGCAAGAGCCTGTCCGCGGTGTGCGTCGCGAACATGTGGCGGCTGCCGCTGCTGCGCCTGGACCTGGGCCGCGTCTTCGCCGGCCTGGTCGGCTCCAGCGAGAAGAACATCCGCACGGTCATCCGCACCGCGGAAGGCATCGCGCCGTGCGTGCTGTGGGTCGACGAAATCGAGAAGGGCCTCGCCGGCGCGGGCGGTGGCGGCGACGGCGGCACCGCGCGGCGTGTGTTCGGCACGTTCCTGTCGTGGATGCAGGAGAAGACGGCGCCGGTGTTCGTGATGGCCACCGCGAACCAGGTCGGCTCGCTGCCGCCGGAGTTCCTCCGCAAGGGCCGCTTCGACGAGATCTTCTTCGTCGACCTCCCTTCGGCGCCGGAGCGCGTCGCGATCTGGCGGATCCACCTGCGCCGGCGCGTCACCGACCCCTTCGTGGCGAGCGAGCTGCGGATGGACGACGCGCTGTTCGCCGAGCTCGCCGACGTCAGCGCGGGGTACAGCGGCGCCGAGATCGAGCAGGCCGTGCTGGCCGGGCTGGTCGACGCGTTCGCCGAGAAGCGGCCGCTGCGCCGCGACGACCTCGTGCGGGCGGTGAAGTCGACCGTGCCGCTATCGGTCACCCAGGCCGACGAAATCCTGGCCATCCGGAACTGGGCGGAGACCCGGGCCGTCGCAGCGACGGACACCTCCGGCAGCGCCGATGACGTCGGGGCTCCCGCGCCCGTCGCACCGCCGGAGTCCCCGAGGGGAAGGACGATCGACGTATGACGCACCGCGTGACCGTCACCATCGGCAAGGACGGCTCGATCAGCGCCGAAACCCACGGCGTGACCGGGTCCAAGTGCCTCGACTACATCCCGCTGCTCGAGGACCTGCTCGGCGCGGAGACCGTGACGTCGGAGTTCACCGAGGACTACCGGCGCACGTCGGCCACCGAAGAGACCACGGCTTCGCAGCAGCAGTCGCAATGGAACTCCTGAACCTCCACCGGATCGTCGACGTCACCGCAGCCGAAGGCCCCGGCCTGCGGTGCGCGGTGTGGACGCAGGGCTGCTCGGTGCGCTGCCCCGGCTGCTTCAACCCGCAGACGTGGACGACCCGCGGCGGCACTCTCTTGCCGTGGCAGGACCTGGTTTCGCGCGTCCTGGCGATCGAGGGCATCGAAGGCGTCACGCTGCTGGGCGGGGAGCCGTTCGACCAGCCCTCACCCTTGGGTGAGTTCGCCGCGGCCGTGCGGGCGGAGGGCCTCTCGGTGATGACGTTCACCGGGCACGTCTTGGAGGAACTGCCGCCGTCGAAGCTCCTGGACTCGACGGATCTGCTGGTGGACGGGCCTTTTCTCGCCGACCGGCCGGAGACGTCGCGGCCGTGGGTCGGCTCGGTGAACCAGCGGTTCCACTTCCTGACCGGCCGCTACGACGAGTCGATCTTCACCACCCCGAACCGCCTGGAACTGACGATCGCCCCGGACGGCGCGATCGAGCTGAACGGGTTCGCCACCACCGAAGTACTCGAAGCGCTGCTCGAAGGGGATCACCGATGAGTGTCACGCTCAAGCTGCGCAGCGAGGCGCTGGCCCAGCTCAACGCCGCCACGATCGCCGCGCACCTGCAGGCCGGTGTGGTCACCGTCCGGACCCGGATGCGCCACCGCGACCTGCTGGCCCGCGCGCTCACCGGGCTGCGCGCGCAGGTGACCGACGACGGCAACTCCGTCGTCGCCGCGTGGGAAGGTCGGCGGATCACGTTCGGCTACGGCCCCGACGGCGTCCAGATGGCGCACGTCGACGGACCTGGTCTCGCCGAAGCCGAAGCCCAGCGGCTGGTGCTGTCGGTCGACGAGGCGTACGCCGCCGAAGTGCAGCGCGCCGTTCTCGCCCGCCTGAAGCAGCGGGCGGCTTCGAACGGGATGGTCGTCGAGTCCGAGCGCGTCAACGCCGACCAGTCGATCAGCGTCACCCTGGCCGCCACGTCGTGACCGAGGTCAGGGTCGGGCTGATCGAGTTCGGGAAGGCGCTCAACGACTCGGTCACCCTCCCCGGCCTCGGGGAGCTGCCCGGCGGGCAGGTGAGCCTCGGGCGTGCGGTCCGCGGCGCCCGCGCGCGGCTGAAGCGCGCCGACCGGATCCTGGCGGACAACCTGCGCCTCGGGATCATGGTGCGGAAGAAGTTCTTCTCGAGCGACCTCGAGCCGGTGACCGACGCCGGGTTCCTCAAGGACGTCTTCGTCGCGGTGGGGCGGCGCGACCTCGGCACCGGCGACGCGCTGGAGCTGTACACCGATGACACCGTCGGGCCGGACCTGAGCCGCCAGGAGGGTCTGGCTTCGGTGCTGGCGCCGGCGTACGACCCGCTGACCGGGTTCCACGTCCAAGTGCTCGTTCGTGACGGGGTCCTGCGGTTCGGTTCTTTGGTCTCGCTGTCCCGGAGTGGCCAGCCGATGCGGGTGCTCGGGCTGTTCGGTCCCGGGCCGGTGGAAGAGCTGCCGGCCGGGCAGCCGGGCACGGTGCTGCTCGGCTTCCAGTGCGACGTGCCGCCCATGGTGGGTGACGCGCTGACCGCGTTCCACGAGCCTGCGCACGACCATCTGGAGCGGCGGGAAGGCGTCGCGGTCGTGCACGGCCTCAACGACCTGGGCAACGGTTCGGTGGTGGCGGCGGTCGAGGTCCCGGAGGGGCGGGGCTCGGTGTTCACGGTGGGCACGCGGGCGCGGGTGCTGCGGCCGGCGGGGACGACGTTCAACGAGCGGAGCACGGTCGTCGCGTCGGACCTCCGGATCCTATCGCTGGCCCGGGGCGGGGTGGCCGTGCGAACGAACGGCGGGACGCGGACGTTCACCGTCGGGCTGGCGTTCCGGGACCTGCGGCAGAACGACACGATCGAGGCGTACGTCCCGGCGGACGCGCCCGCGCTGGCTCCGCCGCCGGTCGTGGCTCCGGTGCCGGCTCCTGTTTCGGCGCCGCTTCCGGTGCCGTTGCTGGATGTGAACACGGCTTCGGGGCCGGAGCTGGCGCGCCTGCTTTCGCCGGAGCAGGTGGCCAAGGCACTGGAACTGCGGCAGCGGCACGGCGGGTTCCCGGACGTGGAGGCGTTCGGCGTCGCGATCGGGTTACAGCCACACGAAATCGTCCGCTTGCGCAAACGGGCGACGGCCGGCCGGATGGCGTTGCGCGAGACGGGTGTGCGGCAGCTCGACATCTGAGCGCGGGGTGGCCGTTCCGCTACGCTCGGGGACGTGCCGGAGGAATTTTCACTGGGCCTGGCTGAGGTCGACACGGCGGTCCGGCGTACCGGTCTCCCGGCGAACTGGCACCCGTTCGAAATCCGCAGCCCCGGCCGCACGCTGGCGGAGAACGAGCGCATCGCGGCCCTTTCGTGGGAGTCGATGCGGTCGCGGGGTCTCGCGGGTCCGGACAAGCTGGACATCGAGGTGGAGCAGACGCTCCGCGCGTGGACGCAGCCGGACGTGCTGGTCATCGTCCGCGCGGTGGAGGAGGGCCGCACGGTGTTCTACCGCGCGGCCATCGGCCACGGCTTGGGCGTGTTTTCGGAGCTGGCGGGCGAGGAGATCCTGTTCGCCCAGACCCGCCCGGACCGGCTGGCCGACCTGGTGGTCGGCATGCTCCCGGCGTACCGTCCGGTGCCGCTGGCGGAGCTGACGTTCATCGAGCCGGGCACCCGCCGCGACGCGGACGCGGCGACGGAGTTCTCAGCGTGGCCCCTGCACCGCTACGGCACGTTCGAGCTGTCGGTCCGCGCGTCGGACGTCCTCCGGCCGGCGGGCACGGTGACGTTCGTCGACAACGCGGGAGGCCGCTTCCTGATGTTCAGCGAGGCGCTACCGGGCGGCGAAACCCGCGTGACGTTCACCCCATCGGATGGTTCTCACCTGCGCACGTGGCTGTCGGAGCGTGGCCGGAACCACTGACGCGGCCGGTTCGTCACTAGTACAGTGCGAGAGGACCACGCAGGGTGGTGTCGACGACTGGGAGGGCGTCATGAGCGGTTCACAGTTCGGCGCACCGGGATCGTTCACACCCCCACCCACGGCGGGTGATGCGGGGACCAACTTCCTCTCCGGGCTGCTCGATGGACCCACCGACTCCGAGGCCGCAAAGCGGGTCTCCGAGGGTGGGAGCCACCTGAAAGACCTCGCCCAGAGTGGCCAGTTCGCGGTGAACGAAGAGGGGTTCCAGGCGTACATCAAGGCCTGCGACTTCTTCCTCGACGGCTACAACCGGATGATCCTTGACGTTCGCGAACTGTCAGCTCAGGCCAAGATGGGCGGCAGCGAGTACGCCAAGGCCGTCGCTGCTTTCAATGTGAAGGTTGCCGACGGCGATGAGCAATCGTTGATTCCCAATTTGCTCCGGATGCGCGACGGGGTCCAGCAAGCGCGCGAAGCGATGGTGATCGCACGCAAGAACTACCGCGAAACAGAGGATGCTCACAGCATGACTTTCAGTCAGCTCAACAAGGGGCTGCAAGAGCAGTGACCGTACGACGCGCCGCGGCCGCGCTCGCCGTGTCGGCACTCGCTTTGACCGCATGCACCAGCCAGGTGGGTGGTCAGGCCGCACCTAGCTCACAAGCGGCCGGATCGACCACTTCCACCGCGGAGAGCGCGACCACCGGCCCCGACGACCCGTTCTCCGGACTGAGTCCGTGCTCGATCATCGACCAAGCGCTCACCGGCCAGGGCTATCCCAAGGCCGAACCGCTGGTCGCGAATCCGGAGCACGGTTGCCGAACCACCAAGCCGACCTCCGGCAATACACCGGGTGTGGACATAGGGCTTTCCCTCGACTCGGGCCGGGGATACAAGGAAAACGTCGGCAACCCCAGCCAAGCGAGTGAAGGCAACGTCAACGGGCGACCTGCGGTCATGGAACGCGAACCGATGAACTCTCCCGGGCAATGTGATGTGTGGCTGGAAGTGAAGCCCAACTCTCGCGCCTTCGTGCTCCTGGCTTCGGGCTCGGATACCGCAAAGGCTTGCCAGCTGGTCGAAGAGGTCGCCGCGAAGATCGAACCCCTGCTGCCGAAGAACTGAGACGGAGTCCAGCCATGAGTCAGCCGCACCGGGCGCAGCATCGCCAGTCCGAGGGTGACTACTACGCGGAAACCGCACAGAAGCTCCACGGCCACGGCCAAGACGGTCAGCGGCTGACCGAGAAGGCCGCATCGGACTACTCCGTCGCGCAAGGAAAAGTCCTGCAGGCGGGCCAAAACCTCCGCGGCGACTCGCCGGCTCCGGGTGAGAACTACGCGAACAGCCCGCACGAAGTGCTGTACGACATGGTGCACAAAGATCTCGACATCGAGGGCATCAACGATCGCAGCCGCGTGGCTAACGTGTACGGCAACTGGCTCGCCGATGCCTCCAACCAGTTCCGCGACGCGGCGACGGCCGCCGGTGGTTCGTGGCAGGGTCCCGCCGCCGACCAGGCGAACGGCTTCTTCCAGAACACCGCGGGACACACGGAACAGACCGGCAACGCCATGCAGCTGGTCAGCAACCACTACTCCCAGCAGTCCGCCGCCGCGTCGTACGCCAAGAACAACATGCCCGAGCCCACCGGCTTCAACCAGCAAGCCGAGCTCGACAAGGCCAAGCAGCAGTACAACAACGGCGACCTCATCGGCATGAGCGGCACCATGGCCGGCATCCAGGCCAAGCAGCAGCAGGCCGACGCCGCGCACCAGCAAGCCGTGCAGGTGCTGCAGAACCTCGATGGCACCTACCACGAGACCGCCAGCTCCCAGCCCACCTACGCGCCGCCGCCGCAGCTCGGGGGGAACGACTCCACCTCCGTCTCCGGCTTCCACGGCACCAGCGGGACCAGCAGCACCTCCTTCACCGGCACCCCCACCATCGGCGGCGGGACCGTCACCGGGCCCGGCGGGACGAGCGGGACCTTCGTCCCCGGCGGCGGCACCACCCCGCCCGGCGTGACGCCGCCCGGCACCACGCCGCCGAACTTCGTGCAGCCCGGGGTCACCAGCGGTACCGGGAACTTCGGCGGGGGCAACACCGGCTTCCGCGGCACGCCCGCCCCGGGCGCCTTCCCCCGGATGACCCCGGACGGCATCGCCATGCCCGGGACGGCCGGCGGAACAGGCAGCTCGAGTGGAGACATCACCCGCGGCAAGTCCGGTGCCGGGCGCGCCGGGGCCGGGTTCGCCGGCTCGCGCGTCTCCGGGGGCGGCTACACCGGTTCCCCGAAGGAAGCGCCAGGCGAAGGCAAAGCCGCCGGAACAGGGAAAGCACCGGGTGAACGTCTCGAACGCGGGGCCACCGCCGCCGCGGCCGCGAAGGGCAAGGGCGCGGGTGCCGCCGGGGCCGCGGGTGCCGCCGGGAAGAAGAAGGAAGACGACCAGGAACACAAGAACAAGTACGCGGTCGACGAGGACGTCTTCGACCTCAAGCCCGAACGCGGCCCGGACGGCGAAAAGATCGTCAAGCCCACCATCGGGGAGTCGTAGGGGACAACCCCGGAATCTCCCTGAGAAAAGATCAACACACCCAGGTCGCGGGCTACATTGGGGACATGCGCTTCTTCGTCGTCGACGCCTTCACCGACCAGGCCTTCGCCGGGAACCCCGCCGGCGTCGTCCTCCTGGACGAACCCGCCGACCCCGCCTGGATGCAAGCCGTCGCCACCGAGATGAAGCACGCCGAGACCGCCTTCGTCGTCACGACGGCAGACGGCCCCAAGTCGCTCCGCTGGTTCACCCCCGCGGTCGAGGTCGCGCTGTGCGGCCACGCCACCGTCGCGGCCACCCACGTCCTCGGCGGCGAACAGACCTACACCACCAAAAGCGGCGAGCTGCGCGCCAAGGCCGACGGTGGCTGGGTCGAGCTGGACTTCCCGTCCGACCCACCGACCCCGACCGACGACGATCTGTCCGGAATCCTCCCCGGTGTCGAGATCGAGTACGTCGGACGCGGCGTCGAGAACCTCTTCGCCGTCCTCGCGGACGCCGACACGGTCAGGAACCTCGAACCCGACCTCGCGAAGCTCAAGGCGACCTGGACCGGACGCCTGCTGGTCACCGCGAAGGGCGAGGACTACGTGAGCCGCTTCTTCGCGCCGGGCGTCGGCATCGACGAAGACCCCGTCACCGGCTCGGCGCACTGCATCCTGTCGCCCTACTGGTCCGAAAAGTTCCAAAAGACCGAACTCACCGGCCACCAGGTTTCCGCCCGTGGCGGGGTCGTCAAGACCCGCCAGGACGGCGACCGCGTCCACCTCGCCGGCCAGGCCGTCACCGTCGTGACCGGGGAGCTGCACGTCTGATGCGCACGCTGCTGAACATCATCTGGCTCGTCCTGTGCGGCTTCTGGATGGCCCTGGGCTACCTGCTCGCGGGCGTGGTCTGCTGCGTCCTGATCATCACGATCCCGTTCGGGCTGGCGTCGTTCCGCATCGCCCGCTACGCGCTCTGGCCGTTCGGCCGCACGGTCGTGGAACGCCGCGACGCGGGCGCGGCGTCCTTCCTCGGCAACGTCATCTGGTTCCTCTTCGCCGGGCTCTGGCTGGCGATCGGGCACGTGTTCACGGGCATCGCGCTGTGCGTCACGATCATCGGCATCCCGCTGGGCGTGGCGAACTTCAAGATGATCCCGGTGTCCCTGATGCCGCTCGGCAAGGAGATCGTCGAGATCGCCTAGGACTCCGGCTCGTACGGCAGCTCCACGACCAGGCACGGCCCGCCGACGAACAGCCCGCCGTCGACGCCGAGGGCCTTCCCGCCCGCGTACAGGAACGGCCCCTCGATCTGCGTCGGGTGGATCCCCAGCTGGTCGGCGATGACGCTGTGCCCGTGCACGATCCGGGACCCGCCCAGCGCGTCCATCAGCTTCTGGGCGTTCTCCTCGCCGTCCGGGCCGCGGAACGCGTAGCGCGTCGTCATGCGGCGCCACACGTCCCACCACGCCTCGATGTCCGAGCCCGTCAGGATCTCCCCCGCCGCCTCGTTGATCTCCTCGACGGTCGAACCCCAGTCCAGGTACTCCAGCGTGTCGGAGTGCAGCAGCAAGTGGTCGGCCGCCACCGCCGCCAGCGGACGGCGGGAAAGCCACTCGATGTGCTCGGGCGTCAGCCGGTCCTGGTCCGACAGGAGCCCGCCGTTGATCTCCCAGCTGCGGGCGAAGCTGCGCGGGCCGAAGTCGGACGGCACCGGCTCGTCGCCGAAGTGGTACATCCCCAGTGCCAGGATCTCGTGGTTGCCCAGCAGCGTCTGCACCTGGCCGCCGGCGGCGGCGGCCTGCTCCTCCAGCCGCATGACCAGGTCGATCGCGCCGACGCCGTCCGGGCCGCGGTCGACGAAGTCGCCGAGGAACCACAGCTGGTCCTCCGCCCCCGACCAGTTGTCTTCGTCGTCGACCAGGCCTTCGGCGCGCAGTGCCTCGGCCAGTTCGTCACGGTGGCCGTGCACGTCGCCCACAACGTAGGTGGACTTGCTCATCCGGTGACGATAAGCCCTAGACGTGCCGGGCCCACCGTCAGCCTTCGCCGAACGGGTCCGCGGTTCGCCCGATCAGGTCGGCGATCGAGTCGAGCACCAGAGTGGGGCGGTACGGATAGCGTTCCGCCGACTCCCGGGTGGAGATGCCGGTGAGCACCAGGATCGTCTGCAGGCCAGCCTCGATGCCCGAGTGCACGTCGGTGTCCATCCGGTCACCGATCATCAGCGTCGACTCCGAATGCGCACCCAATCGGCGCAACGCCGAGCGCATCATCAGCGGGTTCGGCTTGCCGACGTAGTACGGCGAGCGCCCGGTGGCCTTCTCGATCAGCGCCGCGACGGACCCGGTGGCCGGCATCGAGCCCTCGACGCTCGGGCCGGTCGCGTCCGGGTTGGTCGCGATGAACTTCGCGCCGCCCTCGATGAGCCGGATCGCGCGCGTGATCGCGCTGAAGCTGTACGTGCGGGTCTCGCCCAGCACGACGTAGTCCGGGTCACGCTCGGTCAGCACGTAGCCGACCTCGTGCAGCGCCGTCGTGAGACCCGCTTCGCCGATCACGTACGCCGAGCCGTTCGGCCGCTGCGACGAGAGGAACTTCGCGGTCGCCAGCGCCGACGTCCAGATCGACTCCTCCGGGATGTCGAGCCCGGTGCGCTCCAGCCGGGCCCGCAGGTCGCGCGGGGTGTAGATCGAGTTGTTCGTCAGCACCAGGAAGTCGATGCCGTTCGCCTTCAGCTCGGCGAGGAACTCGTCGGCCCCGGGGACGAGGTGCTCCTCCTTGACGAGCACGCCGTCCATGTCGGAGAGATACGTCCACCGGCGTTCGTTCATGCGCGGAACCTATCACGCGCGCGAGACACCTGCGTTCTTCGCCGAAAAGGGCTACAGTGGGAATTGCCGGTATCGCGAGGGGAGTCGCGTACCCGGCCACCGAGGGGGTTCGGGGGAATTCTTTTCGACGTCACCGGCGTAATCGCCGGGGCGCAATTCGTCCTGCCCCCGAACATGAAGGGGGAAACCACATGACCGAAATCATCGAGCGGCCGGCCACGGCCACGCCCGCCACCGGGCCGAACTGGGGACTCACCAAGTTCCTCGACCCACTGCCGGTTCCGCCGGCACTCCGGCCCCGGAACCGGGAAACGATCACCATTCCCATGGTGACCCGCCAGCAGCGGCTGCACTCGCAATTGCCCGAAACCACGTTGTGGACGTACGCGGGTCATTTCCCGGGTCCGACGATCGAAGTGCGCAGCGGCAAGCAGCTACGGATTTCGTGGTCGAACGAAATCGACGGCGAGTTCCCGTTGGCCGCCGTTCAGGGCCCGGTGACGGACGCGCCGACCAGCCGTCCGGGCCGCGAGCTGGACAAGCCCGGCTACTCGGTCGTCGAGGGCGTCGCCGACCTGCCGGCGTGGACCGTCGTGCACCTCCACGGCGCGCGCACCAACGCGGGCAACGACGGCTGGGCGCACAACGCGGGCCTGAAGGGCACGTCGCAGCTGGCCGAGTACCAGAACCGGCAGCCGGCGATGCCGCTCTGGTACCACGACCACGCGATGGCGATCACGCGCTTCAACGTCCACACCGGCCTGGCCGGGATGTACCTGATCCGCGACGACGAGGAGGACGCGCTCGACCTCCCGCACGGCGACCGCGAGCTCCCGCTGATCATCACCGACCGCAACCTGGACACCGACGCGGCCGGCGCGCTCACCGGGCAGCTGCTGTTCAAGTTCCCGTACGTGCCGAACGGCCCGATGATCCCGTTCTCGGGTCCGTTCAACCTGGTCAACGGCGTGATCTGGCCGCACCTGGACGTCGACGCGAAGTGGTACCGCTTCCGGCTGCTCAACGCGGCCAACTCGCGGTTCTACACGCTCAACCTGGTCGACGAGAACAACGAGCCGGTCAACGACGCCGTCCGCCTGATCGGCACCGACGGCGGCCTGCTGCCCGCGCCCGCGGTGCTGCCGGCCGGCGGCCTGACCGTCGCTCCCGCCGAGCGGTTCGACGTGCTGATCGACTTCAGCCGCTTCAAGGGGCGGAAGCTCAAGCTGCGCAACGCCGACCCGCGGCTGGGCGTGGAGCCGGACCTCATGGAGTTCCGGGTCGACGGCCGCGCTAAGCACGACTCCTTCACGCTGCCGGAGCAGGTTTCGACGTCCTACCAGCGGCTGGTGCACGGCACGACGCTGCCGGAGGACCACGACCACGTCTGGATCGCGCTGCTGCTCAACAAGGACGGCCACCCGGAGATGTGGGACCTCGAGCAGGTCGAGGCGGACCCGGGCGGCGAGGGGATCATCCAGGTGCAGGACCCGGCCGGCGGGCTGAAGACGTTCCGGATGATCGGGCGGCTCTTCGACGACACGACCGGCATCTTCATCGACCACGACCGGTGGGCGGTGTGGAACATCCTGCACGTCGCGAACGGCGGGCCCGCGCACCCGGTCCACATCCACCTGACGGAGTTCCAGGCGCTGTTCCGGCGGCGCTTCACGACGACGTTCGACCAGGCCACCGAGCGGACGACGGCGCCGCTCAGCGGGTTCACCGACGTCCCGCTGGAGAAGTACGAGGAGGGCTGGAAGGACACGATCATCGTGAACCCTGGCCAGTGGGTGAGCGTGGCCGGGCAGTTCGGCGGCGGCACCGGCGAGTTCATGTACCACTGCCACATCCTCGACCACGAAGACGAGGGCATGATGCGGCCGTTCGTGGTGCACCCGCCGGAGGTGGCGAAGTTCCACGTCCACCCGGGCGGCCACCACCACTGACCTCGGCCCCAGCGCCCCAATGTGGCCTTGGTTGCGTCAGACGCACCCAAGGCCGCCTTGGGTGCGTCTGACGCACCGAAGGCCACATTGGGGCGCTTCAGGCGGGCTGCCAGAGTTCGATGCGGTTGCCTTCCGGATCGGTGACCCAGCCGAAGCGGCCGACGCCGGCCAGGTCCTGGGTCTCCTCGGCCACTTCCGCACCCTTCTCGCGGAGCTGGGCGAGCATCGCGTCGAGGTCGCGGACCCGGAAGTTGAGCATGGTCTGCTGGGAACGGGCTCCGAAGTAGTCGGTCCCGGCCTCGAACGGCGCGAACACCGTGGGCCCGGACTCCTGCTGCCACACACCGTGCTCGTCGGCGCCGAGGCCGAGGGCGTCCCGGTACCAGGCGCCCAGTGCCGCCGGGTCCGCCGCGCGGATGAAGTACCCACCGATGCCGAGCACGCGTTCCATGCCGCGATCCTGCCAGCGGGGCGGGGAGTCCGGGGCCGCCGACACGCGGACGGCCCCGGACCCGCCGCTACCCGACGATGTCGACCTCGAAGGGGTCGGCCGAGCTGTAGTTGATGTCGGCCCACACCGCGCCCGGCAGGTCGTAGCGCCGGTGGGACGTCAGCTTGTTGTTGTAGCCCGCGACCTGCGTGGGGTTGTGGCCGACGCCCTGGTGGTCGTTGCCCCAGGCGAAGATGTCGCCGACCCACATCGGCTTCGAAAACCCGTCACCGCCGAGCCGCGGGCGGATGATGACCGCCGCGCCGGGGCTGCCGGACAAGAACACGCGCACCGTGTTCTGGTTGGCGTTGGGCGGGGTGACGGTGATGCGCTCCATGATCTCCACTCCAGTCGAGGCGGATCCGTTTCCGTCCACACCGGGCCAGTAGTCGGCGACGGACGAGACGTCGTAACCCGGGGCGACGTCCCCGCGGTACTGCTTGGCGATCGCCCCGTCGGGGATCGCGGGATCCCCGTTGTAGTGGGCGATCCAGTAGTGCGGCTCGGCGACGCCGGCCGACGAGAACGCCGAGCGTACCGAGGGCCAGGTCGAAAGGTTGCAGTAGATCGTGGGGTCCGCGCCGGCCGCCCGGCGCATCCGGACCCAGCCCGGCGCTTCGGCCGGGGTGGCGTCGCCGGGTTCGACGTCCAGGACGTGGCCGTCGTTCGTGCTCGCCTTCTTGACGATCGTGACCTTGACCGCGTTGGGGAAACGTGCCCAGTCGGCGGCCGACCAGGGTTCCAGTTTGATCTTGTCGATGTATCCCGCGACCATCTCCGCGCCGGCGGGGATGTTCGCGGCCGTGACCGCGTCGTACATCGTGCGCACGGGTTGCGTCTCCGTTCGGTGCCGTTCGCCGTTTCGGGGACAGCGAAATCGTCTCCGCGACTCGCCATCGTGCTGTTACCCATGTGGGACGGGCGTCAAGCGCAAATGTTACGCAGTTCCGGACCGTCACCGAGACGGCCGCACCGCGCAATTCCTTCACCACGGGATCACGCGGCGATGGTGACTTTCCGCTATCGGGTCTGGCTTCCCGCTCACCCGGCTGGCAAGCTGCCAGGACTTCACGACGGAAGGTACGTGCATGGCGGCACACCCGGCGCGATCCCGGCGCATCGACGCGCGGGTCGTCGTCCTGAGCGTGCTGCTCGTGGTCGCCCTGCTCGCCTGGGCCGGCGTCGACTACCTGCGCGACCGCCTCGCCGCCGGCGGCTGCGACACCACCACGCCGGTCCACATCACCGCGGCGCCGGACGTCGCGCCGGTGCTCACCACGCTCGCCCGGACCGTGCCGGCGCCGGACTGCTACACCGTCGAGGTCACGGCGGCCGCGTCGGCGGCCACCGCGGCGGCGCTGGAAACCAACGGAGCGAACGGTCCCGACGTCTGGGTGCCGGAGTCGAGCAGCCGGCTGCTGCAGGCCCGCGACGGCGGCGCGTGGAACCTGCCCGAGTCCGGCCAGTCGGTGGCGAGCTCGCCGGTCGTGCTGGCCCTGACCGACGAGGTCGCGAAACAGGCCGGCTGGCCGGGAAAGTCACCGTCCTGGTCGGACGTCCTCGCGGGAAGCCCGGTCGGGCTGCCCGACCCGAGCCGCGACCCGGCCGGCATCGCCGCGCTGATCGGCCTGCAGCAGGTGACCAAGGACGCGCCCGACCCCGCCGCGGCGTTCACCGAGGAGATCCGCAAGCTCTCCGCGGTCAAGGAACCCTTCACCGCGTCGCCGGCGTCGGAACAGTCCGTGCTGGCGCGCGAGCTCGTCGCCGCGTACCCGGCGGCCGGCGTGCCCAGCCTCGACTACCCGTACGTCGTGCTTCCGCGCGCGTCGGAGGCTTCGCGGTCGGCGGCCGAGCGGTTCCTGCGGCTGCTGCTCGACCAGACCGCCACGAAGACGTTCGCCGACGCCGGATTCCGGACGCCGTCCGGGCAGCTGCTCGGCGACCGGCCGCGCGACACCCGCACGGACGCCGCGCCGCGCCCGGCCGGGCCGCCCGCGCCGGACGCGATGTACGGCGTGCTGCAGGCGTGGGCCGGGGCGAACCTCAGCGCCCGCGTCCAGGTCCTGCTCGACGTCTCCGGCTCGATGGCCGCCACCGTCCCCGGTACCGGCCGGAGCCGGATGGCGCTCACCCTGGAAGCCGCGACGCAGGGTCTCGGGTTGTTCAAGCCGACGACGGAAATCGGCCTGTGGTTGTTTTCCACCAAGCTCGACGGCGCCAAGGACTACCGGGAACTGCTGCCAATGCGGTCGATCGCGGAACAGCTCGCCGGTGGCGGGGTGGCGACGCTGCAGGCGGTCAAGCCGAAGGCCGGCGGCGCGACCGGGCTGTACGACTCGATCCTCGCCGCGTACCAGAACGCGCGGCAGAACTGGCAGCTCGGCCGGATCAACGTCGTCGTCGTGCTGACCGACGGCCGCAACGAGGACAGCGACTCCGTCGGGCTGCCCGGCCTGCTCGCGGAGCTGGCCCGGCTGCAGGACCCGCGGAAACCGTTGCCGGTGATCGGGATCGGCATCGGCCCCGACATCGACGCGAGCGAGCTGAAGCAGGTCTCGGCCGCCACCGGCGGCGAGTCGTTCACCACGCCGGACCCGCGCAAGATCTCCGACGTCTTCTACCAGGCGCTGAGCACGCTCATGTGCCAGCCGCCGGCCTGCAAGAAGTGAGGAACCCGTGCTGCAGCTGACGGAAAAGCCGGCGCCGCGGGCGCTCCGGAGACCCACGGCCCTGGTGCTGACGGCGTTCGTCGCCGGCATCGTGCCGTTCGCGTTCCACGCCTGGGCGGCGCTGCACGGGAGTTTCTCGCAGGACGACTTCATCATGACCTACCGGGCCGCCGTGGCCGGGCCGTTCGACCTCGGGTTCCTGTTCCAGGACTACCACGGGCACCTGAGCCCCGGCGGGTTCTTCGTCGTGGCGGTGCTGACGTGGTCGGCGCCGCTGAACTTCCCGCTGCTCGTGGCGCCGCTGCTGCTGATGCGGGCGGTCGCGACCGTGCTGTTCTGGTGCCTGCTCGTGCGCTGCTTCGGCCGCCGCTGGGCGATCCTGGTGCCGTTCACCGTCTTCACGGCCTCGACGCTGCTGCTGGTCCCGACGCTGTGGTGGGCCTACGGGATCCAGATCGTCCCGGTGGTGCTCGCGGCCGTCGGGGCGTTGTACTGGCACGTCCGCTACCTGCGCGAGGGCGGCCGGTGGTGGATCGGCACGTTCGCCTGGACGCTCTTCGGTTTCGCGTTCTACGAAAAGGCCGTCGTGGTCCCGGTGCTGCTCGCCGGGGTGACCGTCCTGCTCGGACAGTCCTTCCGGGAGCGGTGGCGCTACTGGGCGGGGCACGTGGCGCTGCTCGTCGCGTTCGCCGCGACCTACCTCGCCCTGACGTCGAGCCAGGTGGCCGCCGGCGGTCCGCCGATGACCGCCGGGACCGTCGCCGACCTGACCGGCCGGATGCTCGGTGACACCTTCCTGCCCGGGCTGGCCGGCGGGCCGTGGTCCGGGCCGGGCCCGGGCGCGACCTGGGCGCCGTCGCCGTTCGCGGTCGTGGTCGTGCTGTTCGCCGCGGCACTGGCGCTGCTGGCCGGCGGCGTGCGCGCGGGCGGACGCCGGGCTTGGCGGGCGTGGGCGCTGCTCGGGCTGCTCTTCGCCGTGGACGTCGGGCTGCTGGCGTCGACGCGGCTGCGCGAAGTCGGCCCGGCCGCCGGCGACGATCCGAGGTACCTGGCCGAACTGGCGCTCGTGGCCGCCCTTTGCGGAGCGTTCGCGTTTCTGCCGCCCGGCGAAATTGGCCCGTCCGGCGGTAAGCGTGAACAGCCGATCGCGCTAGCCGTGTGCGTGCTTTTGCTCGTCAGTTCCGCGGTGGGATTTTCGCGGCTCGCGCCGGCGCTGCGGTTCGGCCATTCCGCGCAGTACCTCGGAAACGTGCGGGCGGCCGTCGCCGAGGACCCGGATCTGGTCTTCTACGACACGTTCGTGCCGTCCGATGTGGTCCACGAGTGGTTCGGCGCGGATTCGCAGGCGTCCCGGGTGGCCGGCCTGGTGCCCGGCACGCACTTCGACCAGCCGACGAACCGGATGCACCTGCTCGACGCCACCGGCACGCCGCACCCGATCACCGGGGTGGCCGCGGAATCCCGTGGGGTGCCGGGGCCGGTGCCGAACTGCGGGTACACGGTCGGCCAGACCCAGGTGCGCGTCCCGCTCGACACACCGGTGCTGGGGCGGCACCTGCTGAAGATCGACTACTTCACCTCCGACGGCGGCGAAGGCCTGGTGGACCGGACGCCGGTGTGGTTCCAGGCCGGGCTGCACTCGCTGTACCTGCCGGTGGACGGCCTCTTCGACCACATCGGCCTGCAGCTGTCGAGCGCGGGCGCGCCGGTGTGCGTCGCGAAGGTCGAGATCGGGAAGCCGGTGACCGGGTAGGAGTTCAGTAGGGGTCGTACGGGCTGTCGTGGCCGAAGAGCCGCGCGACCGGCCGCAGCCGCAGGCGCAGCAGCACCTTGATCCCGACGTTGCGCACGAACCACGGCAGCTGCGCCAGCACGCGCACGCGGTCCGCCGTGGACGGTGGCGACAACCGGAACCGCGCCAGCGACGTCGCCCGGTCCACGTAGGTGTACCGGCGTCCGAAGAGGACCTTCGCGATCGTGCCGAGCGTGACGCCGATCGAGGAAAAGCAGTCGTGGACCAGGATTTCCGCGTCCGGCGGCAGGTGTGCCGACCAGCGCAGGTCGTCGGTGTAGGTCCAGTAGTCGTGCTTGCCGTCGATGTAAAGCAGCTGTAGGGGCCGGTCCCAGTCAGGGCGCAGTTCCGTGCTGTAACCGGCGACGAGCTCGACGACGTCGTCCAGCCCGGCCTGGCGGATGTGGCGTTCGAACAGCTGGCGCGTCGGCGATCCGCCGAACAGGCGGCCGTCCACGAAGGGGTCGACGGCGATCACCGTGGCGCCGACCGTGCGGGCCGCGGCGCCGAGGACGATCGTGGATCTGCCCTGGTGGCTGCCGATTTCCAGGATGACGTCGCCCTTCTCGAGGCGGCACGCGGCGTTCCACAGCGCTTCGCCCTGCGCGCGCGTCATCCAGCCCTTGACCGGTTCGGCCAAAGCCCAGGCGTCTTCGAACGAGATGGCGCACCTGCCAGGAGTTCGGGGGACCGGGAGAAAATCGTCGGCACATCGTAGCCAGGTTTCGGCCTAGTATCTACCGGATGGTAACCGCCACCCGCGAACGGTCCCGGGACGACGCCCCGCCCTCCGGCGGCGCCCGGAAGTTCTCGGTGGGCGCGTTCTTCCGCCGGCCCAGCACGTGGATCGTGCTGGCGCTGACCACGTTGTCGTTCCTGCAGATGCCGGGGAAGACGACCTTCGACACGAAGCTCGACCTCGCCGTCGACCCGCTCGCCTTCCTCGGCCGCGCGCTGCACCTGTGGAACCCGCAAGCCACGGCGGGGGAGCTGCAGAACCAGGCGTACGGCTACCTCTTCCCGATGGGCCCGTTCTTCGCGCTGTGCCAGGCCACCGGGATGCCGGCGTGGGTCGCGCAGCGGCTGTGGGGGGCGGTCCTGCTCTCGGCCGCGTTCGGCGGCGCCCTGCTGCTGGCGCGGGCGATGAGGCTCGGCACCGAACGCACGCGGCTGATCGGCGCGCTCGGGTACGCGCTCGCGCCGCGCATGCTGACCGAAATCGGCGGTCTGTCCGCGGAGATGCTGCCCGCGGTACTGCTCCCGTGGGTGCTGGTGCCGCTGGTCCGGGCCGGGACGATCGGCTCGCCGCGGCGAGCCGCCGGGCTGTCCGCCGTCGCCGTGCTGTGCATGGGCGGGGTCAACGGCGCGATGGTCGTGATGGCGCTCGTCCTGCCGGGACTGTGGCTGCTGACGCGCAAGTGGACGCGTCACCACGTCGAACTGGTCCTGTGGTGGTTCGTCTTCGTCGTCGGCGCGACGCTGTGGTGGATCCTGCCGCTGCTGCTGCTCGGCGAATACAGCCTGCCGTTCCTGGACTACATCGAGTCCGCGACGAACACGACCGCTCCCATGTCGCTGTTCGAAGTGCTGCGCGGGACCAACCAGTGGGTCGCCTACGTCGTGCAGGGCACGCCGTGGTGGCCGGGCGGCTGGTCGCTGATCGACAACCCCATTCTGATGCTCGCGACCGGGCTCGTCGCCGGCGTCGGCCTGCTCGGGCTGACCCGGCGCGGCCTGCCGGAGCGGCGGTTCCTGGTGCTGGGCGTCCTCACCGGCCTGACGCTGCTGACCATCGGCTACGTCGGCACGCTCGACAGCCCGCTGGCCGAACAGGTCCGGCACCTGCTCGACGGGCCGCTCGCCCCGCTGCGCAACGTGCACAAGTTCGAGCCGGTGCTGCGGCTGCCGCTGATGCTGGCGTTCGTGCACGGCATCTCGAGCCCGGTCCGGGTGAAGTCCGCGCGCCGGTTCGTGCGGCCCGCGCTGGGCCTGCTGCTGGTGCTGGTGATGGCCGCGCCCGCGTGGCTGCTGAACCTGCGGTCCGGGCCGGGCTGGGACGAGGTGCCCGGCTACTGGTACGACGCGATGGGGTACGTCGCCAAGGCCGACCCGAACGCCCGGACGCTGCTGCTGCCGGCCACCGGGTTCGGAGAGTACGACTGGGGCCGCACGGTCGACGAGCCCGCGCAGGCGATCGCGAAGAGCCCGTGGGCGGTGCGCAACCAGGTGCCGCTCGGGTCGGAGGGCAACACGCGGCTGATGGACTCGGTCGACGCGGCGCTCGCCGACGGCCGCGGCGACCCCGGGCTCGCGGCGTTGCTCGCGCGGTCCGGGTACCGGTTCCTGCTGTTGCGCAACGACATCGACCGGGAGCGGAACACGGCTCCACCGGTCGCGACGCTGCGGGCCGGGCTGGCCGGCTCGCCCGGCATCGGCAAGGCGGCGGAGTTCGGGCCGCTCGAGATCTACGAGGTTCGCCACCAGGTGCCGCTGGCCACCGCGACGTCCACAAAGGACGTTCCGACGGTGAGCGGCGGCCCGGAGAACCTGCTCCCGCTGATCGACTCCGGCCAGCTCGACCCGGCGACGCCGACCGTGCTGACCGGCGACGGCGGCTCGCCCGGCGGACCGCGGCTGGTGACCGACGGCCTGCGCCGCGCCGAGCGGAACGTCGGCGGCGTGCGGGACAACCTCAGCCAGACCCTGACCGCCGGGGAGGCGTTCCGCCAGCAGCGCGCCGCGGGTGACCTGCTGCCGTTCCCGGGCGAGGAGCACCAGACCGTCGCCGCCTACCGGGGCATCCGCGCGGTGACGGCGTCGACGGCCGCGTCGTTCGCCGACGCGTTCGGCGGGTCCGACCCGGGCCACCAGCCGTTCGCCGCGATCGACGGCGACCCGCGCACGGCGTGGCACTCGTCGTCGTTCACCGGGCCGGTCGGCCAGTGGCTCGAGGTGGAGCTGGACACCCCGCGGCTGGTGAACTCGGTGGACCTGCAGATGGTGGACGACCTGCGGGTGGGCTGGCCACCGACCCGGATCCGCGTCACCACCGACAACGGCTCGGTCGACCAGCAGGTGATCCGCGGCGCGGGGTCGCACACCTACTCCGTCATGGCCGGGGTCACCCGCAAGGTGCGCGTCACGCTGCTGTCGCTGGTGGTCGGGCGGCAGGACGGGAACGTCGGCATCGCGGAGCTGAAGATCCCCGGCACCGAGCCCCAGCGCGCGCTGGAAGTCCCGGCCGACCTGCCCGCCGGGCCGGCGCCCGGGTTCGCGTTCACGCGCGGCGCCCAGCCGCGGTACGCCTGCCTGCCTTCGGCCGGCGCGGTGCGGTGCGACGCGTCCGCCGCGCGGGACGGCGAGGAGCCCGACGGCATCCGGCGGCTGTTCAGCACTCCCGCCGAGCAGACGTTCCTCGTCGGCGGCTCGGTGCTGCCCGCGGGCGGCGGCAAGAACCCGGTGCAGCTGCCGGGGGTCACGGTGGCGTCGTCGTCGCAGCTGGCCGGCGACCCGGCGGCGGGCGGCTTCGCGGCGGTCGACGGCGACGCGGGCACGACGTGGCGTCCCGACGCCACCGACCTGCGTCCGGCGCTGACGCTCGGCTGGAGCGGGACGAAGCGGATTTCCGGGCTGCACATCGGGGTTTCGCCCGCGAGCGGGGCGCAGATCCCGCGTCAGGTCGAGCTGGTGGGTCGCGCCGGGTCGCGCTCGGTGCAGCTCGACGCGGGCGGGTCGGCGTCCTTCGAACCCCTGGACACCGACCAGCTGCAGGTCGTGCTGCCCGGGGACGACGACGACCCCGCGGCCCGTTCGGCGGTGGGGATCGGCAGCCTGGAGCTGTCCGGCACCGACGGGCTCCTGCCCGGCCCGGACCCGGCGTTCACGGTGCCGTGCGGCTCGGGACCGAACGTCCACCTCGACGGGCTCGACTACCGGACGTCGGTGCAGGGGACGCTGGCCGACATCACCGCGCACCGGCTCCTGGAGCTGCGGATGTGCCGGGATTCGGAGGGCGGGATCTCGCTGCCGTCCGGCGGGCACGAGCTGCGGACGGACCGGTCGGAGTCGTTCGTCGTCCAGGACCTGTGGTTGCGTCCTTCGGTGTCCTCCTCGCCGCCGATGCGCCGCGCGGTGCAGGTGGAGAAGTGGGAGGCGGCGTCGCGCTCGGTGAAGGTGGCGCCGGGCGCGGAGGCGGTGCTGGCGGTCCCGGAGAACGCGAACGCGGGCTGGGTGGCCACTTTGGACGGACGCGAGCTGGCCCGCACCCGCGTCGACGGCTGGCAGCAGGCGTGGATCGTCCCGGCCGGCGCGGGCGGAGTGGTGTCGCTCGCGTTCACGCCGGACTCTGCGTACCGGACGTCGTTGCTGATCGGCGCGTTCGCGGTGGTGCTGATGCTGGCGGGAGTCTTCTGGCCGGCCCGGCGGCGGTCGTTCCCCGTGCTGCCCGGGGGTGCGCTGGTGCCGGTGGCGCTGATCGTGCTGCTGGTGGCGCTGGGCGGGATGCTGCCGGTGGTGCTGCTGATCGCGTGCCTGCTGGCCCGGCAGTTCCGGGACAGCGCCCCGCGGTACCTGGCGTTCGGCGGCATGGCCGTGGCGTCGGGGGTATCGGTGACGGGCCGCATCCTCGGCCACGGCCAGGAGTGGGCGTACGGCCCGGTGACCCAGGCGGCATTGCTGTTGGCGGCGGCCGCGATGGTGGCGACGTGCGTGGACTGGTTCACCCGCAAGGAGAACCCCACCGAACCGGCCGCGTGATCGAGGCCGCAACTCGCGTGATCGAGGCCGCAACTCGCGTGATCGGGGACGTAACTCACGAGTTCCGGCTTCAATCACGCGAGTTACGGGCTCAGTCACGCCGGTTCCGGTTCCCATCACGCCGGTTCCGGCCTGAACCACGGCTCAGGTGGTGCGGCGGGCTCGTAACTCCAGTACGAACCCGGCCACGGCCAAGCCGCCGGCGCAGCAGGCCGCCACCGTCACCACCTGGGTCGCCGATGCGTGCAGCCACGCTGTGATGAGGAGCGTCTCCACGGCGACCGCCGCCCACATCAGCACCGCCACCCGGCGGTCGCCGTCGGCCAGGCGCGCGTACAACAGGATCTGGACCAGCGCCAGCATCGACCCGGCCAGGGCGAACGGCCACACCGGCATCGTGCTCCCCGCGTACCGCGCCCCGCCGATCAACGACAGCAGTGACGGCCCCAGCACCACCGAAGCCAGCAGCACGAAGGCGTCCAGAAAAGCGCACACCGCCAACGCCACCGGCAGCACCCGGCGGCGGCCGGACGACGCGGCGAACCGGGGGAGCACCAGCACCCCCACCGCCTGCGGCAGCCAGTACGCGATCTTCGTGACGATCGCCCCCAGCGCGTATTCCCCGGCGGACGACGACGGCAGCGTGTGCCGCGCCAGCACCAGGTCCAGGTTCACCAGCAGCACCAGCGCCAGCATCGCCTGCGCCGTATGGAGTACTTCGACGCCGTGGCGATCGGCCCACCGGGGACGCGGGCGGCCGCAGACCTGCCAGCCCGCCACGACCACCGCCAGCGACCCGAGCGCGGTCCCGGCCAGCGCTCCCGTCGGGGAGCCCGTCACCAGCAGGCCGATCAGCGAGCCGCCGACCTTGCCCAAACCCTCCAGCGCGATCAGCCCGGCCAGCAGGGCGAACCGGTGGGCGCCCTGCAGCAGCCCGTGGAACACCCCCAGCAGCGTCAACGGCCCGAGCGCGGCCGTCACCAGCAGCGCCGGCGTCAGCGACCCCAGGTGCAGCAGGAGCACCAGCAACGGGCTGAGCGTCAAGGCCGCCGTCGCGACGATCGCGCTCGTCAGCAGCCCCAGCGCGAACAGCGAACCCCGGGCGTGCGACGGCGAGCGCGCCACCCGCAGCGCCACCACTGTCTGCAGCCCCATCGCCGGGACGACGCCGATCACCAGCACCGCCAGCAGCGAGCTCAGCTCCCCGAACGCCCCCGGCGCGAGGATCCGCGCGGCCGCGAGGCTCAGCACGTAACTGGCCGCGTTGTTGCCCGCGAGCGCGAGCGAGACGAGGATCGCCGCGACCCGGTTGCCGGTCCGGGCCGGCGCTTCGGTGGCTACGCTCAACGGCGGGCTCCCATTACCGGCGGGTAATTTCCAGGGACCCTAACCGCGCGGACAGCGGAAAGGAAGGGCAGTGGACGCACCGGGCAGGCGGCTCGCGCTCCCCGTGTTGCCCGGGGTGTCCGCTCTGCTGGCGTTCGCCGTCTGCGCGCCGCTGCTGGGCCGCGGGTTCGTCCTCTCCTACGACATGGTGTTCGCGCCCCGGCAGTACTTCGTGCCGGACGCCTTCGGGATCGGCAGCACACTGCCGCGGTCCGTCCCGGCCGACGCCGTCGTCGCGCTGGCGACCACCGTGCTGCCCGGCGACATCGTCCAGAAGATCGTCCTGCTGCTGGCCCTGTTCGGGGCCGCGTGGGGTGCCGGCCGCCTGGTGCCCACCGAGCACCTGGGCACTCGGCTCGTCGCCGCGACCGCGTACGCCTGGACGCCGTACGTCGCGGAGCGGCTGTTCATCGGGCACTGGCCGCTGTTGCTGACCTACGCCTGCCTGCCGTGGATCGTCAAAGCCGGGCTCGCCGCGCGCGAGCACGAGCCGAACGCCCTGCCGAAGCTGGTGCTCGCGTGCGCCCCGGCGGTCCTGACCCCGCCGGGCGGCGTGCTCGCCGTCGTCGTCATGGCCGTGGCCGCCGGTTCGCGCCGCCTCTGGCAGACACTCGCCATCGCCATCGTGCTCAACCTGCCGTGGCTGGTCCCGACCTTCCTCAACGCCGAGGGCACCTTCTCGGACCCGGTCGGCGTCACGGCGTTCAGCGCCCGCCCCGAAAGCTGGGGACCCGCGCTGCTGAGCGTGCTCGGCCTGGGCGGCATCTGGAACGCCGAAACGGTGCCCGGCAGCCGGTCCCTGCCCCTCATCCCGGTGCTGACGCTCATCGTCGCCGCCATCGCGGTCGCCGGCCTCGCGCCCCTCACGCGGCGGTGGGGGAAGGCGCCGGCCCGCTCGCTGTTCGGCCTCGGCGCCGCGGGCGTGCTCCTGGCGTCCCTGGCGACACTGCCGGGCGGTGACGCGCTGCTGACCGCGGCCACGCGGCACCTCCCCGGCGCGGGACTCCTGCGCGACGCCCAGAAATGGGTCGCGTGGTGGGCGTTGCCGCTCGCGCTGGGCTTCGCGCTGGCCATCGAAGTAGCCGCGGCCAAGCTGAAAACCGAGCGGGGACGCATCGCGCTCGTGACGGCGGCGGCCGTCTTCCCCCTGCTCACCATGCCGGACCTGGCCTGGGGCGGCTGGGGACGGCTGAGCACCGTGCAGTACCCGGCCGACTGGCGGGCAGTGTCCGAAGTGCTCGGTGACCGCCCCGGTGACGTGCTCACGTTGCCGCTTTCGACGTTCCGCGGGTTCGCCTGGAACGACGACCGCACGCAGCTCGACCCGGCGCCGCGCGTGCTCCCGAAACCCGTGCTGATGGACGACACGCTCCTGGTGGGACAGGACCGCGTCACCGGGGAAGACCCGCGCATCGGCGACGTCCGCGCCGCGACGTCCGCCCGTGAGCTCACCGCCGCGGGCATCGGCTGGATCCTCGTCGAGCACGGGACGCCCGGCTACGTCGATTCCCGGTTGCTCGCCGACGCGACGCCGGTGTGGTCGGGTGACTGGCTGACGCTCTACCGGACCCCGGGTGTGCCCGCGGTGAAAGCGATCTCGTGGGCGCCCGCCTTGGTGGCGAACGGAGTAGTGCTCGCGTCGCTGTGCGTCGCACTGTTGTGCCTCAAGTTACCGATGCGTACATTGGGCCGCGGCAGGAATTCCCCGCCGCGAAGGGAGTGACACGTGGGCACGGTCATCGGCGTGGTCGCCGCCGTCATCATCGGAGGCGGTCTGGCGACCGGAGCCGGGTTCGCCCTCACGCAGGGTGCCGACCCGGACAGCTCCGCCCAGGTGCAGGAAAAGCTCAACGCGCAGGTGAAGTACAACCCGGCCGACCACCCGAACAAGCTCTACGGGAACCGCTGACGCGGTGACCCGGCTCGCCTCCGACGACGCGCACCGCGTCGTCGGGCTCTACGGCGACCCCACCGTTTCGTGGAGCATCCTCCTCGAAGCGGCCCTCGGCACGGCCGCCCCCGAACCGGAGAAGCTCCGGGCCCGGCTCGCGGCTGCCGTCCAGCAGTACCCGCACCTCGGTGCCGTGCCCGAAATCGAGCTGACCACCGACCTGCCGGCCACTCGCGATCGTTTCGCATCGCTGCCCTACGAACGGACCGCGCCGCTCCTGCGCGTCGCCATCCGCGCCGAGGAGCCCACCCTGCTCGTCGCCGCGCACCACGGCGCCCTCGACGGCCTGGGACTGCTTTCGCTGCTCGGCACCCTCCTCGACGTCCCGGTTTCCTCGGCGGCGAGGGGGATCGGCGCCCGCACCGGCGGCAAACCCTTTGCGCTTTCTGCGGTCCAGCGGCTCGCTGAGGCGCTTTTCGCGCCCCCGGGCCGGATCACGCCCGACCGCCGCGGACAGGCCGCGGGAGACGTCTTCGCCGTCCGGCACGAGCCTCGGCTGCGCCTGGGGGCCGCGGGGTTCGTCGCGGCCGCCGCCCGCGCCACCTCGAGCTGGAACCGCGCGCACGGTGCCCGTACCGCCCGCGTGGTGGCCGCGCTGGGCGCGTCGTGGCGCGCCGGGGCCGCGCCGGAACCGGTGCACGACAGCGCGTTCTTCCGGCTGCGGCTGCGTCCCGGCGCGGACGTCGCCGCGGTGCTCGCCGCGCAGGAGCCCGAGCCGGACTTCCCGGCCCGCAGCAGCCGGCTGGCCCGGCTGGGCACGCGGCTGCTGGCGAGCCGGCTCGGCTCGACGTTCCTGGTGTCCAACCTCGGCGTCGTGTCCACCGGGGACACCGTGCGCTCGCTGGCGTTCTACCCGGCCGCGAGCGGCCGGTCAGGGGTGGCGTTCGGCGCGGCGACCACCGGGGAGACGACCACGGTGACCGTCCGGGCCCGCCGCAAGGACTTCGACGCGCCGGCCGCCGGACGGCTGCTGGACGAGTTCCGCGACGCGGTCCGGGATCAGGCGCCGCTGCGATGACCTGAACGACCCTTTCCTCGCGTCGGACGAGGTGAACGAGTCGTTCACAACCTCGCCGCCCCCAGCGCCCGCGCCGCCGAGGCCCGAACTTGCCGCAGTGAATGACTCATTCCTGGCGCTGGACGCCAGGAATGAGTCATTCACTGCATCGGAAGGCGAGCCGACAACGGTTTACGACGCCAGAGCCGAGCCGCGCGCCGCTGGGCTCAGGACCCGCGGCCGGGGCGCCGGAAGCCCGGAGACGTCCCGGACCAGCGACTCGAACTGCCCGACACTCGCGTCCCAGCTGAACATCCCGGCGCGCTCGACCCCGGCGAGCCCCATTTCCGCCCGCCGCAGGCCGTCGGCGAGCAGGCCGTCGACCTGGTTGGTGAAGTCGTCGAAGTCCTCCGCGAGCAGGCCCGTGCGACCCTCCACGATGGACTCGGCCACGCCGCCCGCGGCGCGGTAGGCGACCGACGGCACGCCGTGCGCCGCGGCCTCCATGATGACGATGCCCCAGCCCTCCTTGACCGACGGGCACAGGTGCAGCCACGACCGCGCGAGGATCTCGTGCTTGGCCTGCTCGTCGACCCAGCCGTGCAGGACCACGCGGTCCGCCACCCCGCGCGAAGCCGCGTGCGCGCGCAGCACTTCGTCCCACGGACCCTGGCCCACCACCTCGAGCTTCAGCGAAGGCCAGCGCCGCGCCAGCCGCGCGACGACGTCGATGGCGTGCTCGATCCGCTTGTGCGGCACCAGCCTGCTCACCGCGACCAGCGTCGGGGAAGCGTCGCGTTCGGACGCGCACACCGGCGGCGCGTCGAGGCCGTTCGGTACCACCGTCACCCGCGAACGGTCGATCCCGAGGCCCGCCAGCTCCGCCTTGGTGACCTCGGAAACCGTGGCGTACCGGCACTTGCGGAACAGCCACGGCGCCAGCCGCGACTCGATCCACCAGCCGACCCGGCCCAGTGTCTCGCCGAGCGCGCTGATCCACTGTTCCTTGTGGACGTGGTGCACGAGCACCAGCACGGGACAGCCGGCGACCAGCCGGGCGAAGAACGGCATCCCGTTCTGCACGTCGACCACCAGGTCGGCGCGGGCCCGGCGAATCGCGCGCAGTGCGTGGACGTACACGCCGAACTTGTTGCCGCGGCGCCGGTAGCGGACGCCGTCACGCCATTCCCCGGCCGTCGCACCCGCGTAGGCGGCGCACTGGATTTCGACCCGGTACCCGGCTCTCGCGAGCCCTTCGGCCATCCGCTCGACGTACCGCTCCGACCCGCCGCCTTCGGGGTGGCCGGTGTCGCGCCAGTTGACGAGGAGCACTCGAGGTCGTTCCATCGGGTTATCCAAACTGTAGCGACGATGCTAGGTTACCGGTGCGTACACAGTAGAGGAACGTATTCGGGAAAGCGACGGTTCAATGGTAGGCAATCCGGTGCTCGACCGGCCTCATCAAGCGACGCTGAGCCGTTCCGTCACGCTGTTCCGCACCTTCCTCACCGAGCAGACCGACCCGGACGGCTTCTATTCGGCGCTGGCCGCCGACTCGGTCCGGCAACTGGCGGCACACACTCCGCTGTCCGGGCGCACGGTGCTCGACGTCGGGGGCGGCCCGGGCTACTTCTCCGACGCGTTCCGCGCGGCCGGCGCGGTCTACCTCGGCCTCGACCCGGACGTCGGCGAGCTGTCCGCGCGCGGCGAGCCCGGCGAGAACATGATCCGCGCCAGTGGCACGGAACTGCCCGTGCGCACCGGATCGGTCGACGTCTGCTACTCGTCGAACGTGCTGGAGCACGTCGCCGAGCCGTGGGTGATGCTCGACGAGATGTGCCGGGTGACCAAGCCCGGCGGCACGGTCTTCGCGTCCTTCACGCCGTGGTATTCGCCGTGGGGCGGCCACGAGACCGCGCCGTGGCACTTCCTCGGCGGGCACTACGCCCGGCGGCGGTATTTCCGGAAACTGGGGAAGCAGCCGAAGAACAAATTCGGGGAAAGCCTGTTCCCGGTTTCGGTCGGTGCCGCGCTCCGCTGGGCGAAAGCGACGCCGCTGGCCGATTTCGTGGCCGGGTATCCGCGCTACCACCCGAGCTGGGCGATGTGGATCGTGCGGATTCCCGGCCTTCGCGAAATCGCATCCTGGAATCTGGTCCTGGTGCTGCGCAAGCGCTGATCAGGTCCGGGCGAAGACCACCTGGCGCCGCTGCCGCGGGGCCGGTGGCTCGGCCGGGCGCCGGCGGACCAGCAGCACGACCGCGGCGATGATCAGCACCCCGCCGCCGATGCCGAGCCAGATCGGGCCGGTGCTCGACAGGAACTCCAGCTTGCCCTTGTTGGCGTTCACCTGGTCGACCATCTGGGCGATGGTCCGGCCGTTGTAGGCGAGCGTCCCGTCGAACACGACCGTCGAGCTGCCACTGGTCCCGACGCGCAGCTCCTGGTGCTGCTGTTGCTGCTGCTTGACCTGGATCCCGGTGACCGGCTCGACCCACATCGTGTTGACGCCGCGGTAGTAGAGATCCGCGTCCACAGTGGACTGGTCGGAGCCGACCAGCGAGCCGGGCACCTTCTTCGAGTCGAGCTTCGTGTCCGGGATGTCCTGGACGAACTTGTAGGTCTCGATCCCGTTCACCGTCTCGGTGCCGGTGTAGCGGGCGGTGACGGCCGCGCCGGTGTTGTCGTCGTAGACCTTGTAGTCCTGCTGTTCGGTGCCGAAGGGGAACTTGAAGTTCAGGCCGGGCTGCGCCTTCTCGACGTTCGTCTCGGCCGGCTTCTGGCCGTCCTTGTCGGCCTTGTCCTTCAGTTCGGTGACGTAGCTGCTCCGGGCGTCGCACTTCGGGTCGGCCGCGCCGTTCGGCTCGTAGCCCTCGCCGGTGCGCCGGTCGAAGCAGACCTGCCGCTTGCTCGCGCTGAGCACCGTGCCGTCGGCGTCGTCGGTGACCTGCACCGCCAGCAGCCAGACCGCGTAGTCGGTGTCCCGCTGCATCTCCGGCGCGGCGAAGTTCGCCTGCACGTGGCCCGTCGCGGTCAGCTTGGCGTTCTCGCGGATGTTCGACACCGGGCCGGAGCCGTCGTCGGTCACGGCGAGGACCTTGCTCGCGGTGCCTTCGAGCACCGACGTCGAGTCCTGGTCGAGGGGCACCTTGGCGAGCTTCGGGTAGACGTACGTGGGGAGGAGCACCGCCCCGGCGACCGCGAAAACGCCCAGTGCCAGCAAGATCAGGCCGAAAGCACGTCGCAACGGTCCTCCTGGGTCGGTCATCGTCGACACGCAAATTACCCGGCGGTAATCAGGTGCTGCGGATAGTGGCCCGCGCCACGCCGCACGTCAAAGTGTGACCGGCGGTCACAGCCACCCGGTGCGACCGGAAGGTCGCATGTGCGCCGCCGTTCGGACCAAGCGACCAAACATGTTTGTTCCCGGGCACAACGGGCACGGGCCCACCATCGGACGATCCACCCTCCGCCGCGCCGGACCGCAAAGGAGATAATCCCTTTTGCCCCAGGACCCTTCGTTGGTCGCCATCGCGGCCGACGCGCGCTGGCGGGCCCGGATCGTGGCGGTGGCCGCGAGCTCGGGAATCACCCTGACCGACCCGCTGGCGGGCGTACCCGGCATCCGTGTCCTCGCCTGCACCCCGGGTGACCTCGGCGTGATCGTGCCGAGGCTCGGCGGCGAGCGCTCGCGGGCGGCGATCGGCGCGCATTCGGACTCGATCGCCGACCGCGAGCTGCGCGACGCCGTCGCCGACGTCGCCGCGCTGCTTTCCCTGCACGGCAACGTGGTGCTCGACCTCGACGCCGGCGGCCGCCGGCGCGCGACGGCCCGGCCGGACGTGGTCGTCTCGGCCGGTGTGGACCGTCCCCAGTGGACGGAGCCGGCGGTGACGCTCCCGGTGGGCACGGACCGGCGCGGGGGCCCGCTCACGGTGGCGCTCACCGCCGGTCCCGGCTTCGAAGGCACGCTGCTGGAACTGGCGAGGCTGGTCGAAGCCGACGCGGCCTAGGCCGGATCCGCCACCTCCGCGCCGGCGTGGTCGTCGACCCACTCCAGCAGGTCGCCGGGCTGGCAGCCGAGCACCCGGCACATCGCCTCCAGCGTGCTGAACCGGACCGCCTTCGCCCGCCCGTTCTTCAGGACGGCGACGTTGGCCGGCGTGAGCCCGACCTGCTCGGCGAACTCCCCGACGCTCATCTTGCGCTTGGCCAGTTCGACGTCGATGCGCACGACGATCGCCATCAGATGACCGCTTCCAGGTCGGTCCGCAGGCTGGTCGCCTGACGCAGCAGCGCGCGCATGACCACCATCAGCAGGCCGAGCACGGTGATCCCGACGGTGACCAGGAACAGCAGCATCGGCATCCCCGGGTCGTCGGCGTTGAAGCCGACGAAGAGCAGCATGCCGACGAAGACCAGCCACGCGGCGCCGATGGCCCAGACGATCGCGTCGACCCACTTCAGGGACGCGGCGGTGAAGATCCGGTCCTTCTTGACCAGCGTCAGCAGTTGCCAGGTCGCGACGAGCACCACCTGGACGCACAGCACGAGGAACACCGCGATGGCGGTCAGCGGCCAGCGCAGGTTCGCGTCGTGCGGGTTTTGCTGCGCGTGATACGCGATCCCGCCCGGCAGCGAGAACGTCTGGAACACGACGAGCACGCCGAACAACACCACGAGAAACACCCGGAGCGCGGCGACCGCGCGTCTTTCGGTCAACATGCGACGACTATCGCTGGATACCTATCGAAAGTCAATAGATCGGAGTTAGCCGGCCGCTCCCGGGTCGAGGCGCACCGATTCGAGGGCGACGTACAGCTCGCCGATGTCGACGGGGTCGGTCAGGTCCCTCTTGGTCAGGTCCTGCACGCGGCGCAGCCGGTAGCGGACGGTGTTGGGGTGCACGAACAGGCGGTCCGCGGCCTCCTTCGCCGAGCCGTGGCCGGCGAACCACGCGAGCAGCGTGTCGAGCATGACCTTGCGTTCCGCGCCCGGCAGGGCGAGCACGCCCGCCAGTGCGGACCGCACGACGTCGCGGGCCATCCCCGGCGCCGCGGCGACCAGCGTCGTCACCGGCGAGTCGCCGAACACCACCACGCCGGCCGTCCCCGCGGGCAGCGAGCGGCGGGCGATCCGGGCCCGGTGCAGCGCGTCCGGGACGTCCGGGAACCCGCTGAACGGCTTGCTCAGCCCGGCCGCCACCGGCAGCGAGCCCAGCACTTCGCGCAGCCGCCGGACGTCTTCGATGCGGTCGATCGCGACCAGGCCCGCCTCGCCACCGGGTCGCCACGCCGAGCGCCAGCGGCGGGCGCGCAGCAGTGCCTCGACGGTGTCCTGCCCGTCGGGCTCGACGCGCTCGGTGACCACGACGACGAACATGCCCGCCGTCGGCAGGCCCAGGTCGCGGGCGGCGGCTTCCATGTCGGCCTGGCTCGGGAGCCGGCCGCGGAGCAGGTCGTCCAGCCGGCGCGCGTCGGCGTGCGAAGGCTCGGCGGCGACCTGCTCGTACGCCGTGGTCAGGGCGTCGGAGTAGAGGTCGATCGCCTTCCAGACGTAGGAGTTGATCTCGATCGTCCGGGTGGGGTTGAGGAACTCCGGCCCGGCGAGCTCGAGCAGGGCTTCGTAGACGAAGGTGCCGCCGATGCGGAAGGCGCGCAGCACCGCGGGCAGCGGAATGCCTTGGCGCGCCTGGACGAGCCCGGTCTTGCGGGCGGCGTCGAGGGCGAGGCCGCGGCCCTCGGCCAGCGCCGTCAGCGCGCGTTCGAGGTTGGCCCGGCAGACCTGGCGCAGCTCACCGGGGGCGACGTCCTCCACCTGGCGGTAGAACTCGTCCTCTTCGCTGAGCAGGCGGGCGAGGCGGTCGGCGAACTCGGGCAGTCTGGTCAGCATCTCGCGCACCAGCTCGCGGTGTTCGCGAGGTACCGGCCTGGCCAGAGCTTCGATGCCCATTCCTCACTTTAGCTCGGGTCCGCGGCCCGGGATACGCACGAACTTGAGTAAAATTCATGTCCACCGAGCGGTCGGCACGGTGAGCGGTTGACGCGACGATCGACTCACGAAGGCTTGCGCGCGGTGAAGTAGACGTGCGGCTCGGGCCCGGCCTCGGGGTGATCGGGAACGAACAGCGCCTGCTCCTCGCGGACGATTTCCAGGCCGGCCGCACGGAGTTTCTCCGCGAGGACGTCGGCCGGGAAGCTGCTCGCGCGGACCGGGTGTCCCAGGAAGACTATGTCGACGCCGTCCACGTCGGCGGGCACGGTGGCGAAGACGAGGAAACCACCGGGCTTCAGCCAGGCCGCGAACCGGCCGAGCATCGTCTCCTGGTCGGCCCGGGAGAGCTGCAACGTCGAGAAGAACGCCGTGACCGCGTCCCAGGTGCCGGCTTCGAAGGACAGTTCGCGCATGTCGCCGACCTCGAACCGGGCCGCGGGCACCTGGGTCCGCGCGAGCTCGACCATCTTCGGCGCGACGTCGTACCCCGTCACCGCGTGGCCGGCCGCGGTGAGCAGGTCGGCGGTCGGGCGTCCGGTCCCGGAGCCGAGGTCCAGCACGGTGGCGCCCGCGGGGAGCCGTTCGGCCAGCGCGGTGAGCGCGGCCCGCTGCTCGGCCAGGTTCCGGAAGGCGAGTTCGTAGTCCTTGCCGAGCGCGTCGAAGACTTCGGCGGCGGTTTCGGGGCGCGTCATGAGCCCACCCTGCCAGACCTCCGGTTGCGCAACTTCCGAACTGTCATGTGCAAGTTCAGAGTAAATTAGAGAAAAACCTTGTGAGACGACCGAGGCGCGACCTACTCTTCCGCGGCACTCCACTCGAGAATCGAGGTCCGTGATGGCGCGCCGCACCCTCGCCACCGTGTTCGCCGCGGTCGCCGCCCTGCTCCCGGTGGCCACGCCCGCGGCGGCCGCCGACCGGCCGGTCGTCACGCGGGCCGCGCTCGACCCGGCGCTCGTCGCCGGCCGCGGCGCCAGTGTCGGCTTCCTCGAGCAGGAGGCGGAGAACGCCCGCACCGACGGCGTCGTGATCGGCCCGGACCGCTCGGCCTACACGCTCCCGTCCGAGGCGTCCGGCCGCCGGGCGGTGCGGGTGACGGCGGGGCAGTACGTCGAGTTCACGCTGCCGGCCGCCGCGAACGCGATCACCGTCCGCTACAGCATTCCGGACGCGCCCGCCGGCGGTGGGATCACCGCGCCGCTGGACGTCACCGTGAACGGCGCGCACCGGCAGCGGATGACGCTGACCTCGCAGTACTCCTGGTTGTACAACCAGTACCCGTTCACCAACGATCCCGGCGCGGACCTGCTGCACCCGGACTGGTGGATCACCGAGTGCTCGTGCGTGCCCGCGGCGACCACACCCGCGCCGGTGCTCGAGAAACCGTTCCGCCCCAGCCACTTCTACGACGAGCAGCGCCTTCTGCTCGACCGTTCGTACCACGCGGGGGACAAGGTCCGGCTCACCGTCCCGGCCGGGAGCGCCGCCGCGTGGACCGTCGTCGACCTGCTCGACTCCGAACTCGTCGCGCCGCCGCGGTTCGTTCCGCTCGCCGCCAACGCCGTGCTCTTCGGCGCCGACCCGACCGGCCGCCGCGACTCGGCCGACGCCCTCGACCGCGCCATCTCCTTCGCGCGGCGCGCTCACTTGAAGGTGTACCTGCCGCCCGGGACGTACCAGGTCAACCGGCACATCGTCGTCGACGACGTCACGATCGAAGGGGCAGGCAGCTGGTACACGATCGTCAAGGGGCACGAGGTGGCGCTCGGCACCCCGGACCCCGACGGGTCGGTGCACACCGGCGTCGGCTTCTACGGCAAGCCCGCCTCCGCCGGGGGCAGCCACGACGTCCACCTCTCCGGTTTCGCGATCGAGGGCGACGTCCGGGACCGCGTCGACACCGACCAGGTCAACGCGATCGGCGGGGCGCTCAGCGACTCCACTGTGGACTCCCTGTACCTGCACCACACGAAGGTCGGCCTCTGGTTCGACGGGCCGATGCGGAACACGCGCGTCACGTGGAACGTCATCGCCGACCAGATCGCCGACGGCCTGAACTTCCACACGGGAGTGACGGATTCGGTGGTGGCGAACAACTTCGTGCGCAACACCGGGGACGACGGCCTGGCCATGTGGGCGGAGAAGACCCAGAACGCGCGGAACACGTTCGACCACAACACGGTCCAGACGCCGGTGCTGGCCAACGGGATCGCGGTGTACGGCGGCGCCGACACCACCATCTCGGGCAACCTGGTCGCCGACCCGATCCGCGAGGGCAGCGCGATCCAGGTGGGATCGCGGTTCGGCGCCGAGCCGTTCGCCGGGAAGCTGCGGATCGCGGACAACACGACCGTGCGAGCGGGAACCTTCGAGCTGAACTGGAAGATCGGCCTCGGCGCGATCTGGTTCTACGCCCTGGAGAAGGACATCGCCGCGGACATCTCGGTGACCGGCGACCACTTCCTCGACACCACCTACAACGCGATCATGCTGGTCAGCGACTTCCCGGTGAAGGACAGGTACTCGATCACCGGGCTGAAGTTCGCGGACCTGCGCGTCGACGGCACCGGGACGTCCGTCCTCAGTGCCCGGTCGGCGGGGTCGGCGTCGTTCCGGAACGTCGAGGCCCGCAACGTCGGCGCGGTCGGCGTCAACAACTGCGGCTCGTTCAACTTCCCGCCCACGGGTTCGGAGTTCTCGCTGACCGACCTCGGCGGCAACTCCGGCTGGCTGGCTCCCTGGCTGCTCCCGAACACGATCACGTGCGACGACCGGCCGCCGGTCGTGCCCCCGCCGGCGCCGTCGGAGTGGTGACCTAGGGTTCGACCGTGGCCGGTTTGCGCGGGGTGTTCGCGGGGTTCGGGAAGAGCAGGGCGTTCGCGGTGCTGGGGCGGGCGCTCGTGCCCGCCGACCGGGTGCTGCTGCGGGTCAGCGGCGGCCGGGTCGGCGTCGGCGCGGCCGTCGGGCTGCGGACGCTGCTGCTCACGACGCTCGGGCGCCGCAGTGGTGAGCCGCGGCAGGTGCCGCTGCTCTACGTCGAGCGCGGCGGCGCGTACGTCGTGATCGGCTCGAACTGGGGCGGCGAAGCGCACCCGGCGTGGTCGGCGAACCTGCTGGCCCAGCCGAAGGCGACGGTCGCGATCGGCGGCCGGACCGTCGAGGTCACCGGCCGGCTCCTGACCGGCGGCGAGCGCCAGGAGATGTGGGACGCGGTCGCGTCGTACTGGCCGGCCTACGACCGCTACGCCGTGCGCGCCGGCGACCGCGAGATCCGCGTCTTCCTGCTGGAGCCGGTCAGTCGATGAGGTCGGTGTGCCGGATCCGGTACACCTGCAGCCGCAGGTTGTAGTACTTCTCGGTCTCGCCGACCCACTGCATGCCGAGCCGCTTGGCGACGGCGATCGCGCGCGTGTTGTTCGGCCGCGCGACGGCGAACAGCTCCTCGGTGTCCTGGGTGAAGGCCCACTCGATCAGCGCGGTCGCGGCCTCCGACGCGTACCCCTGCCCCCAGGCGCCGGGGCTGAGCTGCCAGCTCAGCTCGAGGTCCTCTTCGAACGGCGGCAGCAGCCGGATGCCGAGGCCGCCGATCACCACGCCGTCCTCCTTGCGCTCGACGGCCCACCGTCCGCGCGGCGGCGGCAGGTTCGGCTGCGTCTCCTGCCAGGCGTGCAGCACCTGACGCATCGCGCCGACGTCGCCGACGCGCTCCATGGCCGGGGTCAGCCAGTGCGTCACGTCTTCCGCGCCGTAGATGTCGAACGCGGCTTCGGCGTCGTCCACCGTCCAGTCCCGGATCACGAGCCGGTCGGTGCTCAACGGAGTCTCCATACCAGGACGCTACGCCGCGCGGCGTCCGATTGTTCCCGAGGCAAAGTGCTCAGAAGATGAACACTTCACCCGCGACGATGTGGGCATGGAGACTCTGGAAGGCATCGCGGTGCTGAAGGTCACGTCGGTGGCGCAGTGGCGGGAGTGGCTGGCGGCGGCCGCGGTGCCGTCGGTGTGGCTGGTCCTCCGGCGGAAAGGGAGTCCGGAGCCGGGCGTGCTGGTCCACGAGGCGATGGAGCAGGCGCTGTGCTTCGGCTGGATCGACAGCAAGGCGCTCCGGCGCGACGCTTCCAGCACGTACTTGTGTTTCACGCCGCGGAATCCGAAGAGCACGTGGAGCAAAGTCAACCGCGAACGCGTGGCCCGGCTGACGTCGGCGGGCCTGATGACGCCGCGGGGCAAGGCGATGGTCGACCTCGCCCGGCGGACGGGCACCTGGGACGCGCTGGCCGAGGCCCAGGACGGAGTGGTGCCGCCGGATCTTCGGCGCGCGTTCGACCCGGCCGCGGCGGCGCACTTCGCGGCGTTCCCGCCGTCGTCCCGCCGGCTGATCCTGGAGTGGATCGCCAAGGCCAAGCGGCCGGAGACGCGGCAGCGGAGGATCGCGACGACGGTGGAGCTGGCCCACGAGAACCGCCGCGCGGCCCACCCGAAGGCGGCTTAGGACCGCGGTTCCGAGCGCCCCAAGGTGGCCTTCGGTGCGTGGGACGCAACCAAGGGGCCCTTCGGTGCGTGGGACGCACCCAAGGTGGCCTTCGGTGCGTGGGACGCACCCAAGGTGGCCTTGGGGCGCTCGGCCCGGCCGTCCTCGACGGCCGGGACCGGTCGGCCGCGCGGCGGGCGCCGTCCCGCGTGGCGGCCGGCGGAGATGGCGCCCGGCCCCGCCTGTCCTCGACGTCCGAAATCTGCGGGCCGCGCACCCGAAGGCGGCCTACAGTCGTCCCGTGGACGAGATGCGTGACCTCCTGGCCCGGGCCGCCGAGCTGGCCGCCGACCACCGGGAAAGCCTGGCCGACCGGCCCGTCGTCCCGGCCGCCGGCCAGGCCGCCCTGCGCGACGGCTTCGGCGGGCCGCTGCCGAAGGAGCCGAGCCCACCGTCCGAAGTGCTCGAACAGCTCGCGCGGGCCGCCGAGCCCGGGTTGATGGCCACCGCCGGGCCGCGGTTCTTCGGCTTCGTCATCGGCGGGTCGCTGCCCGCCCCCACCGCCGCCGAGGTGCTGGTCGCCGGCTGGGACCAGAACGCGTTCAACGCCGTCCTCTCACCCGCCGCCGCGGCCGCGGAGGACGTCGCGGGCGGCTGGCTGAAGGAGCTGCTCGGCATCCCCGCCACCGCGTCGGCCGGGTTCGTCACCGGGGGTCAGGCGGCGAACATCGCCGGGCTTGCCGCGGCGCGGCACCACGTCCTGGCCGAAGCCGGCTGGGACGTCGAGCGGGACGGGCTCTTCGGCGCTCCGCGCGTCCGCGTCCTCGCGAGCGCCGAACGGCACGCCACCATCGACCGCGCGCTGCGGTTGCTGGGCTTCGGCACGGCCGCCGTCGAGGAGGTGGCCGCCGGTCCCCAGGGCGCGATCGACGTCGCCGACCTCGCGAGAAAAGCCGGCGACGGTCCCACGATCGTCTGCCTGCAGGCGGGCAACGTGAACACCGGCGCCTGCGACGACATCCGGGCCGCCCGCGCGGCCGCGAAGAACGCCTGGATCCACGTCGACGGCGCCTTCGGCCTCTGGGCCGCCGCCAACCCCGCGACAGCCGCGCTCCTCGACGGCGTCGAGCTGGCCGACTCCTGGGCCTGCGACGGGCACAAGTGGCTCAACGTCCCGTACGACTCCGGGTTCGTCTTCTGTGCCCGCCCGGACGTCCACGCCGCCGCCTTCGCCCACCGCGCCGCCTACCTGACCGGCGCCGGCGAGGTGTCCGGCATGGGCGACCTCACGCTCGAGTCGTCACGCCGCGCCCGCGGGTTCGCGGTCTGGGCGGCGCTGCGCGAACTGGGCCGCGACGGCGTCGCCGAGCTCGTCGACCGCTGCTGCCGCCTGGCCCGCCGGTTCGCCGGCGCCCTCGCCGAAGGCGGCGCCGAGATCGCCAACGACGTCGTCCTGAACCAGGTGCTGGTGTCCTTCGGGGACGATGCCCGCACCGAGGCGATCGTCACCGCGGTTCAGCGCGACGGCACGTGCTGGCTCGGCGGAACCACCTGGCGCGGCCGCCGGTATCTGCGGATTTCGGTGTCCGGCTGGTCGACGACGGAGGCCGATGTGGACCGTTCGGCCGCGGCGATCCTCCGCCTGGCCGCTGAACGTCCTCAGTAGCCTTCGCGCACCGAGAGAGTGTCCCTCCGCCAGGCGATCCGCTTCTCCTTGCCGGTGGGCCAGCTCGACGAGAGCCGCCGCCGGACGCTGCCGAGCGCGCCCAGGCGCACCAGGTCCACCCGGGATCCCTGCGCCGCCAACGAGGTCACCTCGGCGGCGGTGAGCGGCACGAAGTCGAAGTACTGCGCGTCCTCACCGCCGGTCCAGTCGACGAACTCGGTGAAGATCGCGGCGAACGCCTGACCGCATTCCGGGCACGCGCGCAGCGAGATGCCGAAATGCGACTGTTCGACCAGACGGTGGGTCTCGCGCAGGCGGGTCGTGCAGAACGCCAGCGCGGTCAGGGCGTCTTCGCCCGAGCAGCGCGCGCAGCCGAACTCGGTCATCGGCCGATCATCGCACGCGGTGAATCCGCGCCCGGCTCCGGGGGTACCGAGAAACCCTTTGACCACAACGTTTCGGTCTGGTCCGCAGTGGTCTGGACCTGTTAGCCTCAGCGCGTCCGACCGGCCGGCTCGCCGAAGGGGAATTCCTTGCTTGGCATGAGAAAACGCATCGCCGTCGCAGCGCTGGCGCTGGCCGGTGCATCCGTCGTCGCCCCGCCCGCGGCCGAAGCCGGGCCGTCCCCGGGCAAGGTGATGGCCTACTTCGCCGACTGGGACGTCTACGCCCGCAATTACCACGTCAAGGACATCGAGACGTCCGGTTCGGCCGCGAAGCTGACCCACATCAACTACGCGTTCGGCAACGTGACGGGCGGCGGCTGCGCGGTCGGTGACCCGTGGGCCGACCACGACATGCCCTACGACGCCGCCACGAGCGTCAGCGGCCAGGCCGACAGCGCCGAGCCCGGCGCGCTGCACGGCAGCTTCAACCAGATCCTCGAGCTGAAGAAGCTGCACCCGAAGCTGAAGGTGCTGTGGTCCTTCGGTGGCTGGACCTGGTCGGCGGGCTTCACCGAGGCGGCGAAGGACCCGGCCGCCTTCGCCGAATCCTGCTACAACCTGGTCAACGACCCGCGCTGGGCGGGCGTCTTCGACGGCATCGACATCGACTGGGAGTACCCGAACGCCTGCGGCAACACCTGCGACGCGAGCGGGCCGAAGGCGTTCACGGCGCTGGTCAAGGCGCTGCGCGCGAAGTTCGGGCACCGGCAGCTCGTCACCGCCGCGATCACCGCGGACGGCTCGAAGAACGGCAAGATCGACGCCACCGACTACGCCGGGGCGAGCCGCTACCTCGACTGGTACAACGTGATGACCTACGACTACTTCGTCGCGGGTGGCCAGCCGACCGGGCCCACCGCGCCGCACTCGCCGCTGCGGTCCTACCCGGGCATCCCGACCGCCGGGTTCTCCGCCGACGCCGCCATCCAGAAGCTGCGCCACCAGGGCGTGCCGCCGTCGAAGATATTGCTGGGCCTCGGGTTCTACGGCCGCGGCTGGGACGGCGTGACGCAGAAGCAGCCCGGCGGCGCCGCCACCGGCCCCGCGCCGGGCACGTACGAAGCGGGTGTCGAGGACTACAAGGTCCTCAAGTCGACCTGCCCGGCCAACGGCAAGATCGCCGGTACGGCGTACGCGAAGTGCGGCTCGCAGTGGTGGAGCTACGACACGCCCGAGACGGCGTCGGCCAAGGCCGGTTACGCGAAGTCCCAGGGGCTGGGCGGCGTGTTCGCCTGGGAGCTGTCCGGGGACACCGCGAACGCGGAGCTGCTGCGGGCCATCGCCGGCCGCTGCTGAAAGCTGGAGGGCCCGGGCGCGAACCCGCCCGGGCCCTTCGTCCATTCGGGATCGCTCACGCCGCTGCGGGGAAGCCGTGCCGCCGCGCGCCGAGCACCACGGCGAGCACCGGGACCAGGAGCACGAGCAGCGTCCAGGGAAACGACGCCGGTCCGGCGGCGTCGAGCAGGACACCGCCGAGCACGCCGCCCGCGGCCATCGCGGCGTTCCAGAGCGTGACGAGCATGGCCTGGGCGTTGTCCGCCGCGTCGCCGCCCGCGTTGCCGGCCGCGGTCTGCAGGAGCGTCGGGACGCCGCCCCAGCCCAGACCCCACAGGGCGACGGCGGTGTAGACCAGCGCCGGGCTGCCCGTGAACACCGCCAGGAGCGTCGCGGCGACCGCGACCAGGACCGTGCTGAGGACCGTCAGCGTGCGCAGCGCGCGGTCGATCCGGGCGCCGACGACCCAGATCCCGGCCATCGACGCGACGCCGAACACCAGCAGGACGACGTCCACCGCGTCGCCCATCCCGGCGTGGCCGAGGAACGCCGCGACGTAGGTGTAGAGCACGGTGTGGGCCAGCACGAACACGAGCGTCACGGCCAGCACGGGCACGACGCCCGGCACGGTGAGCGTGCGCCGGACCGGCACCCGGGCGCCGGCCTGCCCGGGCTGGTCCGGGACCCGCGCGGCGATCCAGGCGAGCAGCACGACGGCGATCGCCGACATGACGCCGAACGCCGAGCGCCAGCCGAACAGGCCGCCGAGGAACGTCCCGGCCGGGATGCCCAGCGACAGCGCCAGGGGGATGCCCGCCATGACGATCGCGATGGCCCGGCCCTGGTTTTCCGGGGGCGCGAGCCGGCGCGCGTACCCGGCCAGCAGCGCCCAGACGACGCCCGCGGCCACCCCGGCGACGAACCGGGCGACCATGGTGAGCGGGTAGGCGGGCGACAGCGCCGTCACGGTGTTGGCGACGGCGAACCCGGCCACTCCGGCCAGGAGCAAGCGTTTGCGGGGCCAGGCCGCGGTGGCCGCGGAGAGGGGGACCGCGGTGAGGGCCGTGCCGAGGGCGTAGACCGTCACGGCCTGGCCCGCCGCGGACTCGCCGACGCCGAGGCTCGCGCTCATGCCGGGCAGGACGCCGGCGGGCAGCGCCTCGGTGAGCACGGTGACGAAGGCGGCGGTGGTGAGGGCGAGGAGAGCACTTCTCATGCCGTTATGCTCGAACCCTCACATACGTGTGAAGGTCTACGTGAGGTGGCGCACATGCGGATCGGCGAGCTGTCCGAGCGCACCGGCACATCCCGCCGGCTGCTCCGGTACTACGAGGAGCAAGGGTTGATCATCGCTTCGCGTGGCGCGAACGGCTACCGCGACTACGACGAGGCGACGGTCGACCGCGTGATCCAGGTGCGCGGGCTGCTCGACGCCGGGCTGCCCACCCGCATCATCAAACAGATCCTGCCCTGCCTCGACAAGCCCCGCGCGATCTACTTCCCGGACGCGACCCCGGAGATGCTCGCGACGTTGGAGGAGGAGCGCGACCGCATGGCCCGGCGAGCGGAGTGCCTGCTGCGCAACCGGGACGCGATTTCCGAGTACCTCGACGCGGTGCGCGAGTACAACCGCGTTTAGCCGGGTTCCTCAGGCGTGGGACCTTGACCCAGTGCCGGCTACCGGCTCTGGGCTCCGGCCGGGGCCGCGCCCGCGCTCGTGGTCCGGATCGAGCGCCCCAATGTGGCGTTGGTTGCGTGGGACGCACCCAATGTGGCGTTCGGTGCGTCAGACGGCCCGCACGCCCCCAGGGGGC